>JAEUAF010000138.1 GCA_019695485.1 Sorangium sp. | reverse complement strand
GCGGGCGTGCGGCTCGCGCTCGAGGTGCTTGACGGGTGGTCAGCACCGCCTAGCGCGGGCGACCGAGCTCGCTGGGCGCGTGCTGGACTCGGTTCGAGCGGACGAAAAAGGAAAGGGCAGCGCTCATGGCTGAGCGCGCATCACTTCAGCCAGTAACCGGGCCTTCGTCGCGCGTGCGCGAACGCGACGATGCGAACATCGGCGTCGTCGTACGCGAAGATGATCAGGTAGGGGAAGCGATCGATCACAAAGCGCCGGTATTCTCGGCCTTCGACCCAGCGCGGAAGCTGGTGCGGCGCCTCCTGAATCCGCTCGAACGTTTCGCGTGCGAGTTCGAGCAGCTCGGCACCCAACCCCGGTCGGCGCGCCTCATACCACTCGATGGCCTCCCCTCCGCCTCGGCTCGGGGGAGCAGGCGAAGCGTTCGCGTCACCGCTGTTCCAAACGCCCGCGCAGGCGCCCGTACGCCTCGTTCCATGGCACAGGAGCTTCCGCTCCGGAGTCAGCGGCAGCAACGCGCCGATCGCACTCCGCGAGCCAAGCCTGGGTCCACTCTTCGCTCGGCGCTTCCTCCACACTCGCGAGCAGCTTTGACGCGAGCTCGATCCGTGTTTCGGGGGGCAGCGCCAGGGCTGCGTCAAAAAGCTCGTTCTGCGCCATCCCGCTGAGTTTAGCCGGTCGCGGTCCGAGCGACCACGCCGCCGGGGTCGGAACCAGCGTCGCCGGCCGAGATAGTCGCACAACGCCGGAACCCCGGAGCGTCCACTCCAGGGTCCCTGCTTACGGTCTCGCTGTCGCAACCAGCGCGAGGGCTGCGTGAGCCTACGCCGCGATGCGCCTGAGGTCGATTCGAACGCCCGAGCCTGGGAGCTCACCACTCCCGAGGCACCCTGGGGGCCACCTCAGGTGGCTCGCAGGCTCGGGCGCCCGAGTTCACTAACAATCACCAACAACCACTCTCGTCCGAGCAGCGCCATGCGTGACGCAGCAGCGTCGAATTGGGGCTAGATGTGGGGCCCGCCGACCCGAGCGCGCCTGCCGGGGCTAACGCTTCTCGAGGATCGAACAGACGGCCTGGGTGAGGTCGCCCGGCAGGAACGGCTTGGCCAGAAAGTGGGCGTGCTCGCCGAGCGTGGCGGTAAGCCCGGCCGGGTCGTCGCTATACCCGGAGATGTAGAGCACCTTCAGTGATGGGTCGCGCGCGCGGAGTTCGCGGGCGAGCGCCACGCCCGACAACCCGGGCATCACCAGATCGGTGATCAGCAGATGAATTCGGTCGGGGTGACGCTTCGAAAGCTCGAGCGCCTGTGCGCCGCTGTTCGCCTGCAGCACCGAGTAGGCGCGAAAACCAAGCACGTCCGCGATCAACTGACGCACGCCCTCGTCGTCGTCACACACGAGCACGGTCTCGAAGGCGAGCTCTCGCGGCGGCGCGCTCTCCGCGGCGTAGCGCGGCGGCGCGGGGAGCTCGCGGGCGCGTGGCAAGTAGATATCGAACGTCGTGCCGACCCCCACGCGGCTCCGCACTTGCACGCTGCCGCCGCTCTGTTTGACGATGCCCTCCACGGTCGACAAGCCGAGCCCAGAGCCCATGTGAAGCTCCTTGGTGGTGAAGAATGGCTCGAAGATCTGAGATAAGACGTCGGCGCTGATGCCCGTCCCGGTGTCAGTCGTGCTCATGACCACGTAGTCGCCGGGCGGCAAGAACGACGAATCGCGGAGCCCGAAGGACACGTCGCGCGTCTCGATCAAAAGCTTCCCGCCCGTCGGCATGGCGTCGCGCGCGTTGATCACCAAATTCATGATCACCTGCTCGATTTGCCCCGGATCGGAGAAGATCGGGTGCTGCGCCCGGAGTTCGCTCGTAAACTCGACGTCGTCGCCGATCAAGCGCTCGAGCAGGCGGCGCATGCGCTCGACCGTTTGATTCAAGTCGAATGACTGCGGCGACAGCACTTGGCGTTGGCTGTAGGCGAGCAGCTGGCGCGTGAGCTCGGACGCGCGCTGCGCGCTCGTGAGGACCATGTCCGCGTGCGATAGGAGCGGGCTGTCGGCGGGCAAGCCGCGCTTGATGAGCTCCGTGTAGCCCATGATGATGACGAGCCGGTTGTTGAAATCGTGCGCCACGCCGCCCGCGAGTTTGCCAAGTGATCCGAGCTTCTGCGCTTGGCGGAGTTGTGCCTCGAGTCGCTCGCGCGTCGCGGTGGCCTCGCGCTGCTCGGATAGCTCGCGGAAATAGGCGATGACGTGGCTGAGCCTCCCCTCCGCGTCGCGCACGCCGCTCAGGTCGACCACGACCCAACGCGCTTCGCCGTCTCGCACGAGGCGCTTCTCGAGTCGATAGCGGGAGATCTCGCCCCCGGCGAGGCGCTCGAGGGCCTCGCGCTCGACGGCGACATCATCCGGGTGCGTCGCTGTGATCCACACTTCGTACGGGTCGGCGCTGAGCAATTCTTCATGCGGGCGCCCAATCAGCTCCGCGAAGGCCTGATTCAAGAAGGCGTAGCGTCCGCTCTTTGCGCCCACGCACATGGCGGCGATCGGCATGGCCTGGACGGCTTCGCGCAACAACGACAGCTCGACGCTCTCGTCAGCGAGCGACGCCCGCTCGTCAGCGCGGGAAAGAGCGGGGTTTTCCAGGGGGGTCACGCGCGGCTCCATCGGAAAAGCCTATCAGAGGCCGCCGCAAACGCAGAATGATCAGCGCCCGGCAGACTCGGATTCAGCCCAACGAGCGAGGTATTGGCTGAGGTGAAGCTTGCGCCGAGCGCTTTCGCTCGTCATGTAACGGATGACTCCATACACGGGTCGCTCGGGGCCCCACGCGCGGTCGTAGCGTCCGAAGCACCAGCCGATGCCGCTGTAGGAGTTCGGGTCGCGGCCGTCGAGCGCATACTTGTTGTTGAGCTCGATCAGCGTTTCGTAAGCCTGCTGCGGGTCGCGCTGCCAGTTGAGGACGCGCTTGCCCCACAACATGCGCAAGTAGTTGTGCATCACACCACTTTCGCGAAGCTCGCGCTGCGCCGCGTTCCACAGCGGATCCGCGGTGCGCGCGTCGGCCAGCTCGAGCCGCGAATAGAGCTTTTCGCGTGGGTCTTTGGCGTGCTTCGCGAGCGAGCGCCTCGCCCACTCGGGCAGTGTGGAGAACTCGGCGTAATCCGCCGGGTGGTGCTGGCAAAAGTTATAGCCAAGCTCGCGCCAGGTCACGAGCTGGTCGAGGAACGCGCGCGGGCCTTCGCGCAGTTCGGCAAAGGGCGTGTCTTTGACTGTGCGCTCCCCCTGAAAGTTCGCGGCGCCAAGGTCGTCGTTGGATAAGACGCTCGCAAACACTTCGTGCGCGGAGAGCTGGCCGAAGTGAAGATACGCGGACAAGCCGCTCGTCGCGTGAGCGTCCGGGTGGTTACGCTCACTCACGTAGACGTCCAAGCCGCGGCGCAGGAAGCGCTGCAGCGAAAGCAGCCCGGCGCGTCGCCCACCACGCAGCGCCACCGGCGGAACCGAATGATCGATCGGCAACGTGCGTAGGCCACGCACCTCGCCTTTCAACAAGTCGTCGGTCGCTTCGGGCCAGCGCGCCGCGAGCTCTGCGGGGAGCTTCGAAAGCGGCGGCAGGTTGAGTTTGGCGAGCGGCGACCGGCGCGGCAAACAGCGCGCATGCTCGGCCAGGGTCTTGGCGAGGAATCGGCGAAAATCGAAAGCGCGAAAGAATGCCCGCTCGGGAACGACGAGTGGCAAAAGACCGTTGCTGTCGACCGCCTCGAGCCGCACGTTGAGTCGTTCCCCAGCGGCAGCAACCAGCCCGGGCAGCCCAAAACATGGAAAATCGTCGGTGACGACGGCCGCGGCGCGCGCGCCGAGCGCTTCCACGAGGCCGCGCCCGGCTCCGCGCTGCGGCTCGACGTAGGCGTAGTAGCGAACACCCGCTTCCGAAAACGCGCGACGATTGTCAGCCATGCCCTGCACGACGAACGCATGCAGCCGATCGCTCGCCCACGGATACGACGCGGCCAACGGCTCCAACACCAGCAGCGGCTTGGCGAATTTCTGAGCGAGCTCGATGGCCCTGTCGAGCGCGAAATTGTGCTGCGCGCGACGGAACGCGATCATCCAGTAGAGCACGAAGTCGCCGCTCGCCCGCACAGGGGCCGCGTTCACACCTCGAATACGCAATTCAGGGACGGGCACTTTGCGCTCGAGCGAGGGCGCCCGCTCAGAACGCCGTCAACAGATACAGCCCACCGCCGTGCGAGTCGGCTAGCGGGTACACGGCGCGCACACCCGCGCTGGAGGTGCTTTGCGTGGGGCGCGTAAAGTAGAGCACCGAAGTGACGGCGGCCCCGACGACCGCGCCGCCAAACAGCACGTCAGCCACCAGGTTGAGCTTGGTCCCGCTGTCTCGCAGGTCCTGCGCGTGGCTCGGGTTCGAGCCGTCGTTGGCCTTGTTGAAGTCGGAGCGCTTCGAGGACGCCAAAACGCCAACCACGCTGCCTCCCGCCGCGAAAGCGACCGTCGCGGCCAGGCCGACATAAACGCTGGCCGGCACCGGACGACTGGTGTGCGCCGAGTCCGTGCTCGGTGCGACTCCGTTTGGAGAAGGGAGCGGCGCGACGGGAACAGCTCCGGTCGGCGCGGCTTGGGGAGTCGGCGCCTGCAGATGGAAGGAGTGTGATAGTTGCTCACCCGGCTTGGCTTCGAATTCCCAGACGTCGTCGGTGTATCCGGGTTGCGAGGCGACAATGCGATGGTGCCCCGCGCGAAGCCCAAGCCGCAGCGGCGCGGTGGCGGCGCCGTAGCTGTTGACGACGCGATCGCCGCGCACCGGGATGCGTTCGTCGGTGACGGTGGCGCCCGCGGGCGTCGAATCGACTACGGCGGAGACGAGCCCGGCCGCCAAGGTGTCGTGGTCGCGCTGAATCTGGGCGCGCTCGTCGGCTTCAATCTCCTTGCCGCCCTGGCGCAGGTACTCGCGGTACGCTTCGATGGCCTCGCCATCGCGCTCGAGCTTCATGGCGGTGAGCCCGATGTTGCCCAGGATTTTCCAAGAGGGCGACTCCGCGTACGCCGCCTTGAACTCGCGGTAGGCGTCCTCGTAACGCGCGCCGTCGGGATCCTGCAAATAGCTGACGCCGGCCGTGAAGTGGCTGCGCGCGTTGTCGCTAATGGGCACGTCCGCCCACACGGGATGCGTGGCCAGCACCACGCTCAGGGCCGCGAATGGGGTGAGGAAACGACGAAAGGCGGTCGATGGGAGTCCCGTCATGGTCGAGGACCGGACGATGTCCTGCCCCGCTCGAGATTGCAAGATCGGGTGGAACCCGAGCGGCTTATGATAGCGTGCGGCCGCATGGTACCCTCAGCGTCGACGGGCGCTTTCTTTCACGTTGGGCTAGCGTCTCTCGACGCCCGGCGAACCGCGCCAGAGCTCGGGATTTCCAACGGACTTGAAGGGAAATAGTCAGATGCTTAATCATCGAGCTTGGCGGCTGTTCATGACCTTGAGCCTCGGCGGAGCCGCGTGCTCGGTCGTCAACCATTTCGACGACGTCGTGCCCGCCAAGGGCACGGGCGGCGCAGGCGGCGCAGGCGGCACCAATGGCGGAAACGGCATGGGCGGCAGCAGCGCGGGCGCGACGAACGGGGGCACGACTCCGAAGGGCGGAGGCACGGCGACCGGCGGTTCCAATCCGAGCTCGGGCGGCCGGGCTCCCGGCGAAGGCGGCGCGGCAGGTGCTTCGCCCCTCGGGGGGTCTGCGGGCCTGATCGAAGCGGGCGCCGCGGGCGCCGGGGGCATCGATAACGGTGGGCTCCGTCCCGTCCCCACCAAAGGGCTCGTGGTGGTCGGCGGTACCAACGACAAGGCGACCGTCGGCCTGCTCTCCGTTCTGGATCCAACGACGGGCACCGAGCTCAATCGGGAGGCTCTGGCCGCCGGAGTTCAAGTGGCTGCGATTGGCTACGACGGTGCAGACGGAAAAGACGTCTGGTTCATTTTCGTGAGCGCGGACAACGCTTTTCCGGCCAAGCCCGACAAGGTGGTCAATCTGCAGGTGCGCTACTTCAACGACCGCACCAACAATTGGCGGTTGGTCTCGAGGTTCACGACGTTGCCGCCTCCGGTTCCGGGCTCGATCGCGGTTCTGAACGATCGCATCGCTTATCTGTCTCACACCGTCGTAAACTCGGTGGTCACGCCGAGCCTTACCATCCTCGATACGAGCGACTTAGCAGACGTCAAGCCGGTCACCTTCGCGGCGCCCAGCGCGACGGGGGACATGCTGATGCTGCTCGGAACGCGCGGGACCCCGGACGACACCAATGGCCTCGGTGGAACGCTCGACCTCGGCTACTCGCAGCCGGACAGCGCGACGCTGTCGAACTTGTTCGTGCAACCGATCGCGGTCGGCAGCGCAGTGAGCTACGGCGTGGGCAAGGTCGTCGGAGGCTTCCGCGGCACGCCAGTCGGCGCGGCCAGCACGGAGCAGCTCGACTTCTTCGCGATGGCGCCCGCTACCGGCAGCGTCGTCGTCAGTCGAATCGCCCCGAAT
>JAEUAF010000109.1 GCA_019695485.1 Sorangium sp. | reverse complement strand
TATCCTCTGCCCAACGCTGCCGCGCTTGTGGCCCGTATCCACGTAGGAATGGGCTTCGGCAGCGTTGGCCAGAGGATAGCAGCGGTCGATCACCGGCTTCAGCTCGCCACTCTCTGCGAGCCGTGCGAGAAGCTGCATGTCGTCCGCCTTCATCGCAGTGACACCGGCGATGACCTTCTTGGCGCTGGCCTTCGAAGGACGCTCCATACCAAGCGCTTGCGCGAGCGAGCCTTGGACCGCGACCAGGCGACCGCCATGCTTCAGTGCGTTTTCGCAGCGGGCAAGCGAGGCAGTGCCCGTCGTATCGAGGATGATGTCGTAGGCGTCGCGAGCCTTGGCGAAGTCCTCCTTGGTGTAGTCGATGACTGCGTCGGCGCCGAGCGAGCGCACGAGCTCGAGGTTGGCGGCACTGCACACGCCCGTCACCGTTGCGCCGAAATGCTTCGCGATCTGGACCGCAGCGGTCCCGACTCCGCCCGAAGCGCCGACGATTAGCACGCTGTCGCCGCGCCGGATGCCGGCCTTGTCGCGCAGGAAGGTCAGGGCGTTCATGCCGCCGAACGAGAGGGTCGCTGCCTCCTCGAAGCTCAGGTTCGCGGGCTTCCTAGCGATCAGGCCATCTTCCGCCATCGTCCGGTACTCCGCATGGGCGCCATAGTTTGCGCCAGTGAAGGCAAATACCTGGTCGCCCGCTTCGAAGCGCGTCACCGCGCTGCCGACCGCTTCGATCTCTCCAGCCAGCTCCGTCCCGAGGATCGGCTTTCTGGGTCCGAAGACGCCGAAGAAGGGCCGCCCGAAGAGCCCAAACCCGCCCGGAAGATCGAGGCTTCGCGCTCGATGGTCGCCCATCGTGACCGTCGTCGCGTGAATCCGGATCAGCACCTCATGCTCACGCGGCGCGGGTGTTGGCACGTCAGCGAGCGCAACCACGCTGGGGGGGTCCGTACTTCGTGTAGACGATGGCTTTCATTTGAATGTCTCCTGGCAGGGAAGGTCCTGCTCGATTGAGTCGCGCCTGTTGCATGACGCAGGCCAATTCACGATTTGTCGCGCGAGCCCCGACAATCGCGCGATTTGTCGCGAAGGAGGCCGGGCGAGGTCGCTCAGCAGAGGCTCGACGTGGACACACGTCCGCTCGGACAGGACGAGCGTCCGGCGAGCACCACGCAGCGGGCAGGATGGGTCACTTCGAGGTGATGGGGTAAAGTGGCCGATCAGTGCTCGTCGCCGCGAGTGCGGCCGAGCGCCTGCGAAGGTCAACCGCCATCGTCGCGGGCGATGCCGGGGCGATCCGAGCGCCGTCGGGACGGAGCTTGGCCCGATGCTCTTGCCACCAGGCAAAGGCCCCGGTTCGGTCGTAGAGCGGAGCGTCCTTGCAAGCGAGCAGCTCGGCCAGCAACGCAGGAGCCGACGCTGGGCGCCCATCGGGATCCTTGGCGAGGCACTTCAGCACAAGTTGCTCGAGGTCGGGAGGGAGCGGTTTCGCGAGGTGTACCGACGGAGCCAGCGGCTCCTTTAGGACATGGCGACTCAACACATCGAGCAGTGTTTCCCCGCTGAACACCTCGCGGCCGGCGAGCAAAAAGTAAGCGACGGCGCCGAGCGCATAGATATCCGTGCGCGCGTCCACCGAGTCCGGCTTCGTGATGGCCTCGGGCGACAGGTACATGGGCGTGCCCGTGATCGCGTCGCTGCGTGAGTCGGTGCCGGGCTCTTCCAGCGTTTTGACCAGCCCGAAGTCCACCACTTTGACGACGTCGGGTTCGTCGACACGAAAGGTGAGCACTATGTTGGCCGGCTTGATGTCGCGGTGGATCAGATCGCGAGCGTGGGCCTCCCCGAGAGCCCCGCAAACCTGCGCTAGAATGTGGATTGCCCGAGCTGGCTCGACAGGGCCGTATTCTTTGACGAGTCGGTCGAGGTCCAGGCCGTTCAAGTATTCCATGACGTAGTAGAAGACGTCGTCTGCGGTTCGGCCGTAGTCGAAGATGGCGATCGTGTTGGGGTGGGTGAGCGTACTGGTGAGCTGCACCTCTCGCTCGAAGCGCGCTTGATCCTTCTCGCTCGCGCGACCTTTCGCCAAGAGCTTGATCGCCGCGGGGCGCCGAAGCATCGCGTGGGTGGCCCGATACACCGTCCCCATTCCACCCTCGCCGATCTTTTCCTCGAGTGTGTATTGCCCGAGCTTTCCTATCTCGCGTATACGCGCGCGCAATCCGTAGAGCTGTTTGGAGTTCGCGGCAGAAGCGCAAACGGCGACGATGCACCACAGCACACCGAAGAGCGTGAATACGAAGCGACTCGCGAACGACTCGCCAAAGGCAGCCGGAACTCCCTGTCCGGCGAAGTACACGATCAAGGGCGTAACCGCAGCGGAGCTGATCCACAGCGTTCGGGCCATTGAGCTCGGCACGATGATCGAGCGTCCGAGTATGGTGTAGGTCATCGCCAGCAACACCGAAAACGTGACGGTGAGGCTGCTCCCCGCGCTCAACCCGAGCAGTGCGTACATGAGGCACGCCACCACGGTCAGCGCCGCGTCGACGGCGCGCACCCAGCGCGTGCCGAGCGGCTTCCCTCGACAGAGGAGCCAAGCGAACGCCGGAGGGCATACCAGCGCGACGTGCAAGAACTGGTGCGCGAGGCCACCACTCTCCGAGCTGTGCGCATGGCTCGCCAGCGCGAGATGAGTCACTATCGAGGCGACGCCCATCACGGCCGAGATCGTGAAGACGGCTGCGGCGAAGCGAGCCACGCGGCCCTGGGCGTCGTTGGCGACTTCGATGCTATCGATCGGCTCCGCGTCCCTCGCGTGGGTCATCCGCCTTTTTTAACATGGGCGCGAGCCCGCACGCCTTCGGTGAAGGGACTAGCCTTCGTGCCGCGCGCGCCGCGACGCGGGGGCTTGCGCGTCATCGTCGACGGCGTGCCGTTCATCCGGGTCGAAGTCCGGGTCGAAGATCCGAACTCGCGCGCGGGGTAGCGGGCTTTCCGGGCCGGAATACGGCACTTCGCGGACGCGCTCGAGGGCGCGACGCAGGGCGACCTCTCCGAGTTCGCCTATCTCGTGGCAGCGATCCGCGGCTGCTCGCAGGCGTCCCCCGAAAAACTGGGCCAGCACCCCGAGCACGATTGGCAGGGCGACTCGAAACAGGGCAAAGGTGGCGAGGCGCGCGACGAGGAGCGCAACCATTACCACCAGTAGGATCGGCCCGGACACCCCCGCTCTGCCTCCTGCGAAGCCATGTCGTTGCCGCCGATACGCGCGCCTTTCCTCGCGCCGCTCGCGTTTTTCCTGGCGTCGCCGCTGGCGACGCTCGTCTCGCCCCGAAGCTTCCGTCGTTGGGGGCACGCTCGGCGCACGTGGGCGCCCGCTCGGGTGAAGCGCCGCCAGGGCCGCCGTCAGACTGCGTGGACGCAGGTCCGGGTTCGGTTCCAGCAAGCGTGACAGCAGCGTCACCCAGGCCTCGTCGAGCTGATTGCCGAGCGCGGCCCGTACGTCGAGCGCGAGGCCGCGATGGGGCAAGTGCTCCGGATCGCTGCCGGTGAGGCACGCGAGCGCGGTCGCGCCGGCGCCATACACGTCGGTGCCCGGAAGGGCGCGGCCTTGGAACTGCTCGGGAGCCATGTAGCCGAAGGTCCCCACCACCGTGCTTCCGCCCTCGGGACGCAGGTTGTCACGAACGCTCCCGAAATCTACGAGCGCGAATGAGCCGTCGGGTCGAACGATCACGTTCCCGGGCTTGATGTCGCGATGAATGATCGGCGGCGACAGGCCGTGCAGATACTCGAGGGTGTGCCCCATCTCTGTAAGAAAACGCGCCACCGTGGCTTGGTCGAGCGCGCGGCGCTTAGCGAGGGCGCCGAGGGTGGTGCCCTCCACTTTCTCCATTACGAGGTAGAGCGCGCCGTCTTCCTCGAAGTGGTCGAGGTACTTCGGAAGACTGGGGTGCGAGAGCTCGGCGAGCACGCGCGCTTCGCGCTCGGCGAGCTCCACGTCCTTCCAGGACTTGGCGCCGCGCACGTTGAAGCGCTTGATAGCGACGCGCGCGCCGCCTTCGTGATCGATGGCTTCGAAGGTCTCGGCTTGCGCGCCGCCGCCGAGGGTTCCCACGAGCTCGTAGCGGCCACCTTTCAGCAGCTTCGCCGTTCCCCCGGGATCGTCGCGGTCAGCGCCGCTCGGCATGGTCAGCCAGTATTGCGCATTCCTTGGGCGATGCCATTCAGCGTCGTGCCGAGCGCCGAGTCGATGTGCCGTAGGTCAGGGTGCTCCGGCGGCAAGGCCCGCTTCTTGCGGAGGAGGCTCACTTGCAGGAGCGACAGCGGGTCGACGTAGGGGTTCCTGAGGGACAGCGAATCGCGAAGGAAACGGTGCCCGGCGATCAGCTCGCGACCCCGGATTCGATGCAAGCTCGAGAGCGTCCGCTCGAACTCGGCTTCCAGCCCTGCCATCACGGCTTCGTT
>JAEUAF010000103.1 GCA_019695485.1 Sorangium sp. | reverse complement strand
GCTCCACGTTCTTGTCCTCGAGCTTGCCGTAGGCGGCCTTCTGAATGGCAGGGGTCGGAGCGAGCGCAGGGCTCGCCGGCTTGGCTGGAGCCGGCGTTTGCGACGCCACACTCGGCGCGGGCGGAGGCGATGCAGGCACAGGCGCAAGCGGCTCTCTAGCAGCCTGCGAGCCTGAGCATGCGCAAACTAGGGCGACGAGCGCCAAACGACTCCACCGGATGACGTGAAGGAGGGCCATCGTGATTCTCCGTTCGAGACGCGCGAGCAACGACCTCGACGCCGCCTCGCCAGGCCGCGGAGTTTCGACCATTTGCGCGCGCTCGACTGCTCCGTTTTCGCCCGAAGATCGAAAAAGCCGAAAGGCCGCGCTCGGCTTCCCGTCGATCTGCCGACTTTCATCGGGCCGGCCAGTCGCCCCGCATTACCGGAAAGGGGCGCGGGTTTCGCGAACCGGGGGCCGTGCCGTTCAGCGCAAGCGCGCGACGTCAGCCTGATCCTCGGGTCGCCCGACGGCGAGCTTGTTTTGGATCAAGTGCTCTTTCGCGATGAAGAAGACCGGCACCGTATCGATCACGCCCGCCACCCGCGCCGCCCAGACCTCTTCCAGATCAACCCCCTTCACGTAAGTCATGAGGTCGATCTCATAGGGAGCGCGCCCGAGCACGACCGTGATCGGCAGAGTGAACTCCGCCGCGGTCAGCTCGACAGAGCCGAATCCAAAATCTGAAAGCGAACGCAAGAGGCGCTCAGCGTTCTCGAGATCAGGTCGAACAAATAGATCGATGTCGTGAGTAAACCGCGGGTAACCGTGAAAGCTCACCGCGTGGCCACCCAAAATCAGGTACTCGACGCTACGCGCGTTCAAGCACTGTAAGAACTCGCGGAAGTCGTCGGGGAGTATCATTCGAGCTGAAAAATGCCCGCTGCAGACGGACGGTTAGTGCGACCCGCTCATTCGGCGTCATGGCGCGATACTCGGCGCGGACGGCCTGACCGGCTTCCTCCGGGCTCGCAAATTTGCGGATCACGCGCTCCATATCGAGAACTTAGCATGGAGCTTTACTCGAGCCGCTCCCGCTCTCAAAGCGCGCCCAGGGCCGAGCTTTCATCGAGTGCCAGTCCCGTTTGCGGGCCTTTCGCGGCTGCTGCGACTGGCTCCGCGCGCGGGGTTGCCCAGCGCCGACCTCGGCCGACCGGCGCGCCCTTTACTTTGCACGCCCCAACCATTTTCCTCTGGGCCTCGCAACCTCGGGGCCTCAGGGCGTGCCCTTGAACAGCGCCGCGGTCGCTCGTCAGTGCGTCACGAGCTGATGTTCGGGGGAGCTTGAGTCGACGTTCGGGCCGCGGTCGAGGTGGCGCATGAGTGCCATCACGAGTGGACCCATTTTGGGATGCTCGGGCATCACAGCGACGCGCACGCCATACGCTTGCAAGATCGCCGCGCAGGTCGGGCCCACCGCCGCCGCCACGACTTGTTCGTTCAGCGCGCGCACCAGCTTCTGAGCCAGCCCGAGCTCTACCGCGACGTCATACAGGTGGCGAAATTGGATCTGACACGTGATGGCGAGCGCGTCGATCTCACCGGCCACCAGACGTCTGACTACGCCTCGCAGCGGCTCCAAGTCCTCCGGCATCTCCCAGCGATAGAGCCAGAACTCTTCGAGCTTGGCTTGGCGCGCAAGCAGGGTTTCAGCGAGGGTCTCGCTGCGCTCGCCATAGTGCAGCAAGATCACGCGCCGCCCTTTGAGCTCCAAACCGCTCAGCGCGTCGATGAGCTCCGCCGACGTGAAGGGGTCGCGCGCGCTGAGCGTCGGCGGCACGCCGAACCCGCGCAACGCGGCGGTGGGTTTCGGGCCACGGCACACCGTCGTCAAGCGTCGCATTGCGGCCACGAGCTCCGGACGTCGGCCGAGTTGCTCCGCCATTTCGAAGAGGAGCGAAACCGCGACGCCGGTCATGAACACCACGACCTCGTGACGATCGCTCGCCAGGTCGTCGATCAGCTTGCTCGTAAGGTCGGGGGTCAGCTTCGGCATTTCGCGCACGGCGGGGACGCACAGCGGATCGCCGCCGTGCTTTTCGACCAGGCGGGCAAGCTCACGGCTCATACGCGATTCGAGTAGGGCGACGACTGGGCGGGGCATGCGAGGACCTTTGAGGTTGCGACGAAAGACGGCGCTTTTCTAGGAGCGAAAGCGCGTGGAGTCGATGGCGTACTTGCCGGCCTTGTAGCGCACGATGCGCTCGGTGGTGCCGAGCTCGCGCGCCGCTTTGGCGCAGTTTCCGCGCGCATGGCGCAGTGCCTCTTCGATCATTTGACGCTCGAGGCGTTCGACGGCATCGGTCAGGGTCAAGCGCTCGACCGGCCGCTCGCGCGTGGCGACGCGTACCGACTCCGGCAGGTGGTGCTCTTGAATGACGAAGCCATCACAGACCACGACCGCACGCTCAATCACGTTTTCGAGCTCGCGCACGTTGCCCGGCCAGGCGTACTGCGTGAGGACCTCGAGCGCGCCGCTCGAAACGCGCGCGATCTTGCGCCGATGCTCGCCCGCGAATTTGGTCAGAAAGTACTCGGCCAAGGCCGGAATATCGGCGCGGCGATCGCGCAAGGCCGGCAACGTCAGCGTAAAGACGTTGAGCCGATAGTAGAGATCTTCGCGGAACCCACCGGCCGCGACGGCGCGCTCCATATCCATGTTGGTGGCGGTAATGATACGCACGTCCGTGCGCAGGGTTTCGGTGCCGCCGAGGCGCTCGAACTCGCGCGACTGCAACACGCGCAGGAGCTTGGCTTGGGTGGTCGGCGACAGCTCGCCAATCTCGTCGAGGAACAGCGTGCCGCCCTGGGCGAGCTCGAAGCGGCCCTTGCGTCGCGCATGCGCGCCGGTAAACGCGCCGCGTTCGTGTCCGAAGAGCTCGGACTCGAACAGCGTCTCGGGCAGCGCCGCGCAGTTGACGCGCACGAACGGTTGCCGCGCACGCATCGAGTTGTTGTGGATAGCGTGCGCCACCAGCTCCTTGCCGGTGCCAGACTCGCCGCGGATGAGCGCGGTGGCGTTGGTGCGCGCGACTTGCCCGACTTCCTCGTAGACCTGACGCATGGCGACGCTGGCGCCGATCATGTTCGAGTACTCGAACACCGCGCGCTGCGAGCGTTGCTCCACTTCGTCCGCGAGCCCCTCGTCCGAGCTTTGCTTTTCCAGGTGGGCGGCGCGCAGTGCCTGGCCCATCAGCGAGGCGGCAATCTCGAGCACGCCGAGCCGACCCGCGAAGTCTTCGTTTGGAGAGCGCGGGAAATAGGCAGAAAGTGCGCCAACTGGCCGTCCACCCATGCTCACGGGCACGCACACCAAGCTCCAATGACCGTCGGACCAGGCTGCCAGGTCCGACAGCTCGGCGAGCGCCATCGGCTCGTGTCGCAAGGTCGGAATCACGATTGGGCGACCGCTCTCGGCAACCCGCCCGACGACGCCTTGGCCGAAGCGCAGCCGAAATAGGTCTGGCGAGAGTCCATGGCTCGCCTCGAGATCCAAAGCACGACGCTCGGGGTCCGCCAAACACAACAGCGAGCGAAGGGCCGAGAGTCGTCGATCGAGAACGCGCAACGCTTTGCCGAGCACGTCGGGTACGTCACCCCCGGAAGTGAGAAATCGACCGACTTCAGCCAGGGCCAGGAGATGCTCGGGGGCGGTCGACGCGGCCTCCGCTTCATTGGTTGCGCGTGCGCGTAAGGGGGATTCGAGCAGTTCGGCTCTTATCAAGCAGCTCGACTATCACCCGGCTGAGCTTGCGGCCAGGTTTCCACGATGTGATCGTGAGCGTTCGTGTGCTGCGCGCTCCGACCGGAAACGAAGCGGAAACGAGAGCTTCGTCGCCATGCTCGGCATCGGCATCGGGCGGCTCGTCAGTCGAACGGCTCCGCAGTCGAACGAACCGTGACCGAACGAACCGTGACGAGACTCGCCACGGCGACGCGCAGCACGCTCATTTGGGAACGTCGCGGCGGGGTGTGACTTCCGGACGAGAAGGAAGCGACGGGACGACCCGGGCGGGAGCACCCTCGAGCGACGGCAACCACGGACCCTGTACCTGACTTCGGCCGATCAACTGCGGCACGTAGCGGTTCAACACGACCACGACGGGAGCACATACTAGGAGCGAGAGCAGGGTCACGATCAGCGCCTCGATCGTGACGATGCCGGGCGAATTCGGCATGTGCAACAGGCGAGTGAGCAGCGGGTCCACGTGATGGAAGAAGAGCCCGTTCAAGCCCAATAGAGACAAAGAATTCTTCCCGACCTCTGCCAGATACGGGACCCGGCCAAGCTGCGTGCCGAGCGCGATCACCGCCAGTGTTCCCGCCAGGGCGGTGACGGTGAAGTCGAACACGTTGCCGTGCTCACGCGCGGCCATCATCACCGCAACCGCGGCGGGGTGGTTCAGGCGAAATGTGGCAAGTACCAAGGCTGCACCGCCGATGACGAGCAGCCCGGCAAGCCAACGCCTGCCTTCCAGGTGGTGCAGTTCGGGATAGAGAGCCGCGCCAATAGCGTAGAACCCGAGCGCCACCACAGCCTCACTCAAGAACCACGTCCGGCTCACGAAGAAGATCAGCCCGGCACTGGGAGCCACGCTGTGCGCGCACAGGAACACGCCACCCCAGATGCAGGCGAAGCCGAACACGATTCGCTCGAGCGGTCCTTTGATGGCCGGAAGCGCGACGAGCGCGAGCACTTCGCACACGAACAAGCAAACCAAGAACCAGGTGACCCAATCGAGCGCCGGCCGTCCGAGCAAGTACTCTTCACCAAGCAAGATGGTGTCGTGAAAGATCGGAAGCTTGTGGCGCACCTCGCTCCACGCCCAAAGCGGCGCCAGGAGAAAGCTGAAGAAAGCGACCGGAACCAGTCGGCGTGCGGCTAGCTGCCGAATTCGCAACGCAAGGTTTCGGGGCGCACGGAAAAAGAAGCCGGACAGCACGAAGAACAGCGGCATGTGAAAGGAATAGATCAGCCTAAGCTGGCTATTTGCCGCAGCGTTCCCCTTGGCCACTTGTAAGAAGTGCCCATAAAAGACCAGCAGAATCCCGAGACCCTTGACCGAATCGACCCAATCGATTCGAAAGCTCGACGGACCGCCCGGGGCGCGCGGAGTCCACGAGGGCAGCATGGGAGCGCGCGTGCGCCCGGCCGCAGTGTCCGAGCGCTGAGGCTCGCTTGGAAGCGCACTTGGAGTTCTCAACTGAATGCGAGCTGGCAGCGGGAGCCCGTCCTGTCAAGGCGGAAACTTCCAACAAATGATGTACAAACCGCCCTCGGCCGACCTGCCGACGTCCCTCTGACGCATCGCTAACAAGTTTGTCGCGCGCTCGAGGCAGGGCCGCAAAAAACTGGCTCCGCACCCGAAAGCGTTTTGCATTACCCGACCGCGCACGACGCCGAGTTGACTCGTTTGCCGGCTGGGAGTCTGCTCCGGCGAGAATCGCGAGAACGACACCGCCCCATGCTCACCCGCCGGCTCCTGGTCTTCGTGCCCCTGCTGCTGCTGGCCGTGCTCGCCCAGTCGGCGCTCTGGGTCCCCACTTACGGCAGCCAAACCAAGGGTAACCCGCACCGGCTCGCGACCTTCATCGAGGCGAAGATCGCGGATGCCAAAGTGCTGAACCCGATTTTGGTCTCGGACGCGGTGAGCGGCGAAGTCGTTGGGCGGCGGCTCTTCGAGGGGTTGCTCGACGGCGATGAGCACCTGAACCTGAAGCCGCGCCTCGCGGAGAGCTTCGAGCTCACGGAGGAAGCGTATTTAGCTGCGCGCCCCGAGCAGAAGCTACCGAATGGGTCGGCAGCAACCGCCTCGGCGCTGAAAAGCGCGCTGGAGGCCGCCCTCGCCGCGGATCAATTGCCCGAGTTGAAGGCAGCTCTGGTTTCGATGCGGCTCGTCGCCGCCAGCGAGCGCACCTTCAACGAAGGCGTGATGCGCACGGGGCCGAAAGCCAAGCCGGAGCCGTACGAAATCAAGGGGCGGGCGAGGCTTCCAGAGCGAGTCGAGTTCGAGCTTAGCCGCGTGGTGCCCAATCTGTTCGACAAGCTCGAGCCAGCACTGGGCGCTGACTACTTCAAAGACTACCCCTTCAAAGCCAATTTTACGCTCGATCACGGGGAAGACATGGCTGAGCTCGCCCCGCGCCTGCCAAGCCTGTTGCCGATCGGCGAGCACAACCCCGTGCTCACGTTTCACGTGCGAAAAGGGGTGCGTTTCCACGACGGGCAGCCGCTGACGGGCCGAGACGTGAAGTTCACGTATGACTCCGTGGTCGACCCCAAGAACGCTTCGCCGCGCGCTTCGTCGTTCGATCCGATCCGCTCCGTGACACTGCTCGACGACTACACGGTGAAGGTCGTCTACGGCCGGCTGTATTCGCCCGCGCTCAGCGACTGGACGCTCGAGATCATTCCGGAGCACGCCTTGAACACGCGGGCGCTCGCGCGCGAGATGGACAAGCGCCGATTGTCGCCCGAGGCGCGCGCCGCCTTCTCGCTCAGAAACACCGACTTCAACCACGATCCGATTGGCACGGGGCCGTTCCGCTTCGTCGAGTGGAAGCGCGACGAGTACATCCACCTCACGCGCAACGCGGACTATTGGGGACCGAAGCCCGAGTACCAAGACCTGTTCCTGCGCGCGATCCCTGACTATGTGACCCAGGAGCTCGAGCTCCAAGCGGGCGCCATCGACCTCTACGAGCCGTTGCCCCATCAAGCCGCGCGCTACAGGAAGGACGAGCGCTACCAAGTGATCTCGGGCGCCGAGGGCTACTACACGTATATCGGTTACAACTTGCGGCGTCCGCTGTTCCAAGACTTGCGCGTGCGGCGCGCGTTGTCGATGGCCATCAACGTCGACGACATCATCAAGTACGTGCTCTATGGAGAGGGCAAACGCACGAGCGGCCCCTACTATTCGTACACGCCCTATTACGATCCGGAGACGCCGCTCGTGCCGTACGATCCCAAAGCGGCAGCCGATCTATTGCGCGAGGCCGGCTGGGCCAAGAACGCCAACGGCTTCTTGGAGAAGAACGGCAAAGTCTTCGAATTTACCTTGATTACCAACAACGGAAACCCGCAGCGCAAGGCGATTATGACCATCGCCCAAGAAGCGTGGAGCAAGCTCGGCATCCGTTGCACGAGTCAGGCCTTCGAGTGGACCGTGTTCTTGGAAGACTTCGTGGAGCCGCACCAGTTCGATGCGATGGTGCTCGGCTGGGTGGGCGGCGACATCAACCCGGACAAGTTCGAGATCTGGCACTCGAGCCAGACCAACCCGTACCAGCCAAACTCCGTCGGATACCAGAGTCCGGCCGCGGATCGGCTGATCGAGCACATTCGCCAAGAATACGATCGCGCCGCGCAAATCCGACTGGCACGTGCGCTGCACCGGCAGATTGCCGACGATCAGCCGTACACCTTTCTCTACGAACCGACGCGCCCGTACGCGCTCGACAAGCGCATCTTCGTCGTCAATCGCGGCCCGGACGGCAAAGAGAGCTATGCACCGGTGAAGCCGACCCCGGGCGGTGAGGTGGCATATTACTTCGACAAATGGCGCAAGCTACCGAGCGCCGAAATCGCCGCGGAGCACTGAGCATGTGGGCTTTCATCTTGCGCACGGTCTTGCAGCGCTGCGCGCTATTGTTCGTCATCTCCGTGATTTCCCACGCAGTGATCCACCTCGCACCGGGCAAGCCCACCGAGGTGGATCCCATGAATCCACGCATGAAAGCGGCCGATATCGTCAAGATCCGCAAGGCGTTTCACCTCGATGATCCCTTCCACAAGCAATACTTACATTGGGCGAAAGATCTCGCCACGGGCGAGCTGAAATCGTTCAAAGACGGTCAGCCCGTCTTGCCGCGCATCTGGGAGCGCTTCAAAAACTCATTCCCGATCTTCGCGTGCAGCACGCTGCTCACCTGGACGTTGTCCTTCCCGCTCGGGATTCAAGCGGCCGTGCGGCGCGGTTCGCTCTACGACCGCTCTACGACAGTGCTCGCCTACGCTTTGATTTCCGTGCCAAGCTTCTTTTTGTCCTATTTATTGATCTTGCTGGTGGTGCGAAACTTCCACATCCCGGTGATCGGCATCCGCACCTTCGGCACCGAGCAAGCGCGGCCACTGTTCCGTACGATGGACGGCATTTGGCATCTGGTGATTCCGTCGGCGATGTCGGCGCTCGGAGGGATCGCCATTCTCTCGCGCTACGTGCGCTCGCAGATGGTCGAGGTCCTGGGCCAGGACTATGTGCGAACCGCGCGCGCAAAGGGTGTCGCCGAGGACGTCGTGGTCTACCACCACGCGCTCCGCAACGCGCTCTTGCCGTTCGTCACCATGTTTGGCTTCTTGTTGCCGGGCCTGATCGGCGGTTCGGTGATCTTCGAGGAGATTTTCGCGTGGCCGGGGCTCGGTCGACTGGGCTACGAAGCCATCCTGGCCCGTGATTTTCCGATGATTCTCACCCTGAACTTCATCGCGGCGGCGCTCACGTTGGCTGGCGTCTTGGTCTCGGACATCTTGTACGCCGTCGTCGACCCGCGCATTCGGCTCGAAGGATGACACCGAGCGCGAACCCCAAGGCCGACGGCGCAGACGCCTAGCTGCTCGGAGAAGCGGAAACGCCGCTTCAACAAGCGCTGCGTCACTTTCGCAACGACCGTGTGGCGATGACTGCGTTCTGGGTGCTCGTGCTCTTGGTCGTGGTGGCGTTGGCGGGCAAGGTGCTGACCGAGTGGTGGGTGCTCTTCGATCCCAAGACGGTGCGCTTGGTCGACAAACTGCGGCCACCGTTTTCGTCGCCGACACGCGCCGTGTTGCCCCCCGAGCAGCTACCGCTGTTGGGGGTCTATGTGCTCGGCACCGACGAGCTCGGGCGCTGCGTGTTCGCACGCATGCTGGAGGGCTCGTTCGTGTCGCTGTCGATCGGTATCGTGGCCGTGAGCATTTCGGTGAGCATCGGCATCTTGATGGGCGGGCTCGCCGGCTACTACGGGCAACGGCGCCTGCTGTTCGTCAGCATTGACACGCTGATCATGCGCTTCACCGACGTAGTCCTGTGTTTTCCCACGTTTTTCCTGATTCTGACGGTGGTCGCGCTGCTGCCTCCCAGCATTTTCAATGTGATGATCGTGATCGGCATCACGAGTTGGATGGGCACTGCCCGCTTCGTCCGCGCCGAGTTCTTGGCGCTCCGCGAACAAGACTTCGTGGTGGCGGCACAAGCCCTGGGACTCCCCGAGTGGCGCATCATTTTTCGCCACTTGGTGCCGAACGCCATGGCGCCGGTCTTCGTCTCGTCGACCATCGACGTCGCAGGGGCGGTGCTCACCGAGTCGGCGCTCTCGTTTCTGGGCTTCGGGGTGCAGCCGCCGCATGCGACATGGGGCAACATCCTGGCCGACGGACGCCTGTTCATCTTCGACGCGCCCTGGCTATTCAGTATTCCGGGTGCTGCGATCGTGATCCTCGTGCTGTCCTTCAATCTGGTCGGCGAAGGTCTGCGCGAAGCGCTGAGTCCGAGGCTGCGCGCCCGCTAGGCGGACGGCGCCCGAGGTCGGACGCCGCGAGCCGCAGAGTAGCTCGGCGCCGCCAAGGGCCAGCGGCGACCAGGTTCCGCGGAGGGGCGCAAAAACCGCGGGGCTTCCAAGAGCAGGGGCGCCAGGCGTTACGGAGGAGCGGCAAAACCGCAGCGCCTGGGCTAATATTGGGCCATGTCGCAGCGTCCAGAGCCCTGGCTGGTAGATCCCGATGACCCTCGGGCGCCTCCCCAAGAGCTCTGGGACCGGCTAACCGAGGCCGAACGACAACTCGTCGTCGACAGCTTGCCGTCGGAGTTTCCCCCGAACGAAGCGTCACCGCCCGAGGGTGACCAGCACACCGAGGCGGTCTACGGCGCACGCACGGCGCTGCGGCGCTTCTTCGGCAAGACGGGGCGCAGCATCTACGTCGGCACGAACTTGCCGGTCTATTACCCCGGGCGCGTGATGTGCTCGCCGGACGTGATGGCGGTGCTCGATGTGCCGACTCACCCGCGGCCTAGTTGGATCGTGTCGCGCGAGGGGAAGGGTCTCGACTTCGCGCTCGAAGTGATCGTTCTGGGCCACCGCCGCAAGGACGTCGAGCGCAACGTCGAGCTCTACGCACGCCTGGGTATTCATGAATACTTCGTGTTCGACCGGCCCAAGCTGCGTCTTCAGGGCTATCGACTACGCGGAGGGTCGAGCTACGAGCCGATCGTTCCTCAGCATGGACACTTCGCTTCGTCGGTGCTGGGCCTCGATTTGCTGGTCGAGCGTGAACGTCTGCGCTTTTACGCGGGGGACGCAGAGCTTCCGGGCGCGGACGACCTCATCGACAAACTCGAAGGATTCGTCGACGATCTCGAGGGTCGCTTGGCGGCAGCCGAAGTCCGCGCCGAAGAAGAAGCCCGCCGCGCCGAAGAAGAAGCCCGTCGCGCCGAGCTGGCCGAGGGGCGACTTCAACAGGCGCTAGCCGAGCTCGAGCGTCTGAAAGGCAATCGCTGACCGAGAGAGCCGACTCAGCTGACGACGCGTAGCGAGCCGCGCACCACGCCGTAGCCGCTCTCGGCGCGTAGTCGCTTCCAGACGTCAGAGCCGCTCACTTTGCCATCGAGTAGCTCACGATACGCCGTGACGATAGCGCGCGCTTCCTCTGGCGATTCGCGCAAGAGCTCGATGCGAAAGCGGCTAACTCCGGCGTCTTGCAGATCCGAGATCAACGGCGCCGCGCTCTGCGAAGCACCGTGAAAGACGGTATTGCGACAGCCGACGTCCGCGACGACTGGGTGGATCCTCCCCGAACGATCGCGCAATTCGAGGACGTGCCGGTCACAGGGGCGCCCGCAGCTCTTGTGATCGGTGCCGTTCGAGAGCAACGCCGCGTAGACGCAGTGCTCCATATGGAAAAGTGGCATCGGGTGGTGCACGACGACCTCCGCGAAGCGGCCGACCTCGGAGCGTACCAACAACGCGAGCTGCGCTCCGTCCAGATCAAAGGCCGGCGTAAAGGCGAAGAGCCCTTGTCGAAGCACTAGTTCCGCGCTCGAGCGTGACGCCACGTTCAAGGAAAAGTCGCCGAGGCGGAGCGAGCGGCCGCTGGTGACACCTTCAGGCTCGGTTCCGGAGGCGAGCTCGTGCAAGGCACCGAGGCCACGCACGAGCGTATAGTCGGGCGCCAGGCTCGCGAGGTAGCGGTCAATCTTCTCTTCACCCGGCTTTCGTATGCGAGGCGGCACGACGCCGAGCCGCGCCGCCGGAAACTCCGCGCGCAGCGCGCGAAAGGCCTGTCCGGTGCCGGTCAACTCCAGAAAATCGAGGTACACGCCGCTCGCCCCAGCGCCGAGCGCGGCGCGCGCCTGCTCGAGATTTCGACACAGCGCAAAGAGGCCCGCTTCGATCGGCGGTCGCTCCGCCAAAGCAGGCGCAACAACGGCACGCCCTGCGCTGGACGCGTTGCGCTCTTCGCGCGGAGCAAGCGTTCGAAGGCTATCCACCAAGGCGCGCCGCGCGTGATTGAGCTCCGAAACGGGAATGAACACGTCCGGCGCGAGCGCCGCATCCACACGCCCGAGTTGGTACGGCGTTTCGCCCAAACGACCCAGCTTATCCGCCACAACCGCGCGCGTCGTGGGCACGCCGTGCGCCCGTTGCAGCGGCTTGTCACTCTGCCAAGTTGCCTCGCGACCGCGTGCAGAGCGCGCCCGAATCCCGAGCGGCGCACCAACCGCAGCGTTGACCTCGAAATCGAGCACGATCCGCGCGGGCGAGTCGGAAAGCTCGCGCTGAATCTCGGCTTCGAGGCGCGGGTCGTGGGTCAGGAACACGCGGCGCCGCGCGGGGATCGCCGCTTCGAACGCGACGTCCGGGCCGAGCCACACGCAGACGCGCCCGCCCGCCTGCGCGCTCGGCACGTCGCGCAGGGCCTGCTCAATGCTCCAAACACGCCCGCCGAGCTCGCCAACGCCGGAGAACCCGCCCTCGATCAGGATGCCGTCTCCGCGCGCGAGTTCGCTTCGAAGCTCGAGCTCGACCCACTGGCGCCCCGCGCGACTCTGAACGCCCAACGTGGAACCAAGCAGCGTGCCCCGGTGATCCGACGAGCGCGCCTCCACCAACCGCTGATGGTCGATTCCTTGCAAAAACCCAGGACCCGAGCCGCGCGTGAACGTCTGCAGAGCCCGCGCGCGCAGTCGCTCGCTGGGCAGCGCGCCGTCCTCGAGTGCGTCGACGGCCCGCCGATAGAGCGCGGTCACGGCGCCGACGTATTCGGGCCCTTTCAGACGGCCCTCGATTTTCAGCGACACGACGCCCGCCGCGGCGAGCTCCGGGACCAGAGCGCTCGCCTCCAAGTCCTCGGGCGACAGCAGATAGGCGCGATCGCCGAGCTCCCGCCGCACGCCGTCTACGTAGAGCTCGTAGGGCAAGCGACACGCTTGAGCGCAGGCACCCCGATTGGCGCTTCGCCCGCCGATAGCCTCACTCGTCAAGCACTGGCCCGAGTACGCCACGCACAACGCGCCATGCACGAACACCTCGAGTTCGACGCTCGTCGCAGCAGCGATCGCGCGAATCTCCGCCAGCGATAGCTCGCGCGCCAGCACCACGCGCCGCACGCCGAGGGTTCGCGCGAACTCGGCGGAGCCGGCGTCGGTGCACGTCATTTGCGTCGAGGCATGCACCACCAGCTCAGGACCGAGCTCCCGCACGCGCGCGAGCGCGCCCAGGTCCTGCATGATCACGGCATCGACGCCGGCCGCCGCGCAGGCCCGCACGCTGGCATCGAGCAACTCGCGTTCGGCGTCGAACACCAGCGTGTTCAGCGCGACGTACGCCTTCACCTCGTGCCGATGTAGTTCGCTCACGACGTGCGGCAGCTCATCGAGTCCGAAGTTGGTGGCGCGCGCACGCGCGTTCAGCGCCCCCAAGCCAAAGTAGACGGCGTCGGCGCCCGCACGAATCGCGGCCGAAAGCGCGGCCCAATCACCCGCCGGTGCCAAAATCTCCGGACGGAAGGCCTTGCTCGGCCGAAGTTCTTGGGGCTCGTTCGCGAAACTCAAGGCGCGAACGCTACCACGCGCCAGCCGATGCGCACCGACGCACCGCCGCTCCACCTCTAGCGGCCCAGGGCGAGCGGCTCTAAGCTCCCTCCCCGGTGGCTAGCCCCCTGCTCGACGTCGCGGATCTCCGCATTTCCTTCGATTCCGACCGCGGTCCGATCCCGGCCGTGCGCGGCGCCAGCTTCAGCATCGAACGCGGCGAGACGGTGGCGCTGGTCGGAGAATCGGGCTGCGGCAAGTCCGTGTCAGCGCTCGGGCTGCTGCGTCTGTTACCGCGCTCGGCAAAGCTCGAGAGCAGGCGCCTGCGCTTCGAAGGGCGCGAGCTCGGCTCGCTCTCGGAAGAGGAGATGCGGCACATCCGCGGGCGAGAAATCGGTCTCGTGTTTCAAGAGCCGATGAGCTCGTTGAACCCGGTGTTTCGAATCGGCCAACAAATCGCCGAAGTCCTGGTCCTGCATCAAGCGCTCGATCGGCGCGCGGCCGACGCGGAGGTGGTGAGCCTCTTGGGGCGCGTCGGCATCCCCTCACCCGAGCAACGCGCCAAACAGTATCCACACGAGCTCTCGGGCGGCATGAAACAGCGTTGCATGATCGCGATGGCGCTCGCGTGCCGCCCCAAGCTGCTGATCGCGGACGAACCCACGACCGCGCTGGACGTCACGATTCAAGCTCAGATCCTGGAGCTCCTGCGCGAGCTGCAAGCGGAATTCCGGATGGCGATCTTGCTCATCACCCACGACCTCGGCGTCGTCGCGCACTTCGCCGAACAGGTCTACGTGATGTACGCTGGAAAGATCGTGGAGCGTGCGGCCACGCGCGCCCTCTTCGCGTCGCCGCTGCACCCCTACACACGCGCGCTGCTCGGCGCATTGCCTCACCCGGGTCGCGGCCGCGAGCGCCTGGAAGCGATTCCGGGACGGGTTCCAGTGCCGTCTGCGTTACCAGCAGGCTGCGCATTTTCCGCGCGCTGCAAGTTCGTGATGGACCGCTGTCCACGTGAACAACCCGCGCTGATCGCCGACACCTCGGGCCACGCCTCCGCCTGCTTCTTGAATCAGGGTGCGCCATGACGAGCCAGGCGCCGACCAGCGCGACGCCCGCGCCCGCAGCAGAGCCCAGCTTGCTCGAGGTGCGCGACCTGAAGAAACACTTCCCCGTGCGCGGCGGCGTTTTTGGCCGAGTTTTGGGCTCGGTCAAGGCGGTCGACGGCGTGTCGTTCCGCTTGAAACGCGGCGAAACACTGGGGCTCGTCGGCGAGTCGGGCTGCGGCAAAACCACCGTGGGCCGCAGCATCCTCCGCTTGATCGAGCCGAGCGGGGGCGAGGTGCTCTTCGAAGGGGAAGACCTGCTGTCCGCCACTCGCCCGCGGCTGCGGCAGCTGCGGCGTCGCATGCAAATTGTATTTCAGGATCCGTACGCATCGCTCAATCCCAGGATGAGTGTCGGTGAGGCCGTTGCCGAACCGATCCGCGTCCACGGCCTGTTTACGGGCGCCGCAGTCCAACGCCGAGTCGACGAGCTCTTTGAACGTGTGGGCCTGCCCTCGAGTTACCGGACGCGGTTTCCTCACGAATTTTCGGGCGGGCAACGCCAGCGCATCGGCATCGCACGCGCGCTAGCGCTCGGCCCTGAATTCATCGTGTGCGACGAGGCGATTTCCGCGCTCGACATCTCGATTCAGGCTCAAATCCTGAACCTCTTGGCGGATCTTCAGGCCGAGCTCGGCATCGCCTATCTGTTCATCACGCACAGCTTGAACGTGGTGCGCCACCTAGCCCATCGCATCGCCGTCATGTACCTCGGCGAGATTGTAGAGCTCGCGAGCGCGGAAGACTTGTTCGAGAGCCCGCAACACCCCTACACGCGCGCATTGCTCTCGGCGAATCCGGTGCCGGATCCGAACGTGCCGCTCACGCCGATGCTGCTCTCGGGCGAGGTGCCGTCGCCGATTCATCCGCCGACCGGCTGTCGCTTTCATCCACGCTGCCCACGCGCCTTCGAGCCGTGCGCCAGCGTGCCGCCCAAAACCAGCCTAATTCAGCCTAATTCAGGCGAACATCGAGTGCACTGTCACCTATACGACAATGCTTCGTAGCGCCGTAGCGGCTCTGCTGGTTCTCCTGGCCGGGCTATTCCTGGTCGGCCTCACCTTCTCGGTTTCCGCGCGCGGCCGCGCGGAGTTCAGTTTCGTCAACAATGCGGAGCCGAAGACGCTCGACCCGACGATGATGACGGGAGAGCCTGAGGGGCGCGTGGCAGAAGCGCTGTTCGAGGGCCTGACGCGCCTCGACGCCAAAACGCTCGAACCCGCTCCCGGCAGCGCAGAACGCTGGGAAATTTCGAACGAGGGTAAGCGCTACGTCTTTCATCTACGAGAGAACGCGCGCTGGAGCGACGGGCACCCGCTCCGTGCCCAAGACTTCAGCTACGCCTGGCGGCGCCTCCAAGATCCGAAGCAGGGCGCCGAGTACGCTTACATCTTGCACATGGTAGTCGGTGCAGAGGCATTCAACACGTATGCCGCTCAAGCCGACGCCTTACTCGGGCCGGTGACCAAAGCGCTCGCCGAACTCGCTCGCGCTCATCCGAACAGCGTCCCGGCCGCCGCGTTCCACGCATTTTCAGAAAAGCAGCAGCTCTTTGCCGCCACCAAGGGCACCCCCGATGCGTGGCTGCAAGCTCTGCTCGCCGAGCAACGCCCGACCCCGGATGCGCCAACACTTGCGCGCCTCGCGACAGCGCTCACCCAGGAAGGCCAGCGGCGCCGCCGCGAAGCCGAGCAAGCGGCCGCCCATTTCGGTATCGACCGCGGCGTCTACGCCACGGACGATCACACGCTGGTCGTCGAACTCACCGCGCCCACCCCCTACTTCCTGGAACTCACGGCGTTCCACGCGAGCTACCCAGTGCCGCGTTGGGCCGTCGAAGCCAAAGGCGGACAAGACACCTGGTTCTTGCCGAGAAAAATCGTCTCGAACGGCGCCTTCCGGCTCGCCGAGTGGAACGTCGGCGATCGCATCCGCTTGCTTCGCAGCGACACCTACTGGGGACGCGCCGACGTGAAGCTCTCGAGTGCCGACGTGTTTCCAGTCGACAACCAGACCGCCGCCTTGAACCTCTACCTGAGCGGCGCCGTGGATTGGTTGCCGAGCAACAGCTATCCGGTCGACCTCGCCGATTACCTGAGGAACCGGCCAGACTACTATCACGCGCCAGCTTTGATCGTTTACTACTACCGCATCAACTGCACGCGAAAGCCCTTCGACGATCTCCGCGTCAGGAAGGCACTAAACCTCGCCATCGATCGCGAGCAGATTGCCAAAGAGGTCTTGAACCTCGGCCAAATCCCGGCCTTTCACTTGGTGCCTCCGGGGCTCCGCGACTATCGCGCACCCGACGCGAGCCTGCGCTACGACCTCGGCGAGGCGCGCCGCCTGCTCAAAGAGGCGGGCTTCGCGAACGGGCGGGACTTCCCCGCCTTTGGTATTCTGTACAACACGCTCGAATCGCATAAGAAGCTCGCGGAAGTGCTGGCGGACCAACTGCATCGAACGCTGGGCCTCAAGGTCAGCGCCTACAATCAGGAGTGGCAGGCCTACCAAGAGTCCGTCCGCTCTCTGAACTACGACGTCGCGCGCGCCGGTTGGGTGGGGGACTACGAAGATCCGAACACGTTCTTGGATCTTTGGGTCACCAACGCTGGCAACAACGAGACCGGCTGGGGTGACCCGCTCTACGATCGCTTGATTCGCGCAGCGGCTCACGTCGACACCTTCATCGAGGCGCCACAGGCACTGCTCGCGGCGCTACCCCACGCCGAGCTTCTGCAGGCCGCGCTGGCCAGGACGCGCGCAGCGGTCACGAGCGAGCAACGTTTGCGTGAAGCCGCGCTCCTGCGCCTCGAACTCCTGCGCAGCGCGGAGACTCAACTCCTCGACAGCGGCTTACCGATTATTCCACTCTACTTTTACGTGGTGAGCGGGCTCGTCAAACCCAACGTCAAGGGCTTCTACACCAAACTCTCGCAGGCGGACGGCAGCACACGCCCCAATCCGCGAGACATCCACCCGCTCCGCGAGATCGTGATCGATGCCAATCACTAGCGCTCTCGCACTGCTGGCGGGCGCTGCCGTGGTGGTCGCCACGACCTTCCTCGCTGATCGACAAGCACGCGCGCTCGGCGCGTTAGGGCTCGCCTTCTTACTGCTCGTGCTGTTGAGGTTCGCGCTGGGCCTGCCGCTCGCCTTGGCCCTCGCGCTCTTGGGCGGCGCGCTCGGTTTCCGCTATGCCCCCGAGCTCGTTTTGCGGCGCGTGACGTTCCTGTTGCCGGCGCTCGTGCTCTTGATCTTCGCGACCACACTGTTGATGTTCGCGGCTCCCGGCAATCC
Source organism: Sorangium sp. (assembly GCA_019695485.1). Lineage (GTDB taxonomy): Bacteria > Myxococcota_A > Polyangia > Polyangiales > Polyangiaceae > PMG-095. The sequence goes on along the minus strand of JAEUAF010000103.1, from coordinate 1,042 downwards.
GTTTGCAAACGAGCGCGTGGCGAGCCCAGCGGTGGAGGCCGCGCTGCGCGCGCGCTACGGCGTACCCAAGAGCGGCGCCGAGTTCTTCCTGGTGTATGCGCGTCGCCTGCTGTTCGACGGCACGCTCGGGCCTTCCATCAAGGTCCAGGGCCGCAGCGTCGAAGAGCTGCTGGCGCCTGCCTTGCCCGTCAGCTTTTCGCTCGGGCTGCTCTCGATTCTGCTCTCGCTCGTAGCTGGCGTGGCGCTGGGGTTCCGCGCCGGCTTGAAGCCCAACGCGCTCGCCGACACGGCCAGCATGGCGCTCGCGCTGCTCGGCATTTCGTTGCCAAGCTTCGTGATTGGCGCGTCGCTCTGTATCGTGTTTGCGCTCTGGCTCGGCTGGTTCCCGGTCGCTGGCTGGGGCAGCTATGCCCACCTCGCGCTGCCCGCGCTGACGCTGGCTCTGCCCAACGCGGCCGTCATCGCGCGGCTCGCGCGGAGCGGCATGATCGATGTCTTGCAACAAGACTACGTGCGCGCCGCGCGCGCCAAGGGGCTGCCCGAACACTTGGTCATCACGCGGCATGCGCTGCGAGGCGCCATCCTCCCCGTCGTCTCGTACCTCGGCCCAGCTGCGGCGGGGACGATGACGGGCTCGTTCGTCGTCGAGGTCCTGTTCGGAGTTCCGGGCATGGGCCAATGGTTCGTGAAAGGCGCCGTAAACCGCGACTACTCGCTGGTTCTGGGCACCGCCATCGTCTACTTCGGGCTGATCACGTTCTTCAACCTGTTGGTCGACCTCGGCTACGCCTGGCTCGACCCGCGCGTGCGGGAGCGCGCATGAGCGGCATCGCCATGGACCACGCGCCGAACCCGACGCTGACCGCGCCGCCAGAAACACCGTGGCGCGCCGCGCGTCGTCGGTTGCTCGAAAACCGCATGGCGGTGATCGGCGGCCTCACGCTATTTGGCATCACCCTGGCGTGTTTCGTGCTGCCTTGGTTGCTTGGGCTCGATCCGCACCTCACCGCGCCGGCGCAGCGCAATCAGCCGCCTTCCGCGG
>JAEUAF010000007.1 GCA_019695485.1 Sorangium sp. | reverse complement strand
CAGGATGGCCTGAGCCGCCTCCGTTTGCACGCCATCGAGCACCTTCCGGATCTCGGCGGCGTCGGCGTGGGGTTGTCCGGTCTCGGTGAGGTAGCGCGCGCGCTCGGCTCCCTGCTGCAACAGCTGGACGAAGCCGGCAATGCGACCCATGGCGTCGCGCAGCAGCTCTCGTGCGCGCTCGAGGTCACCGGCGAGCACCAGCCCCTCGTCGTGAATGAGCTTGCCGACGCGCAACGGTGTTTCTGTGCTCGAAGCGGGCTCGCTCTTTGGCATCGCTTGTTTACTGAACGACCCCGCGCGACGCCTCTTAAGGGCCGGATTTGCGGGCGCTCGGCGCTGGGTGAGTCGAAGGCTCACCACACGTCGAATTCCGCGCTCTCGGGCCAATTCGCCGCGAAAACGGCGGCCTAGTTGTTGGGAGCGCCCTGACAGATCCACGCGATTACGTCCGTGATTGTCTGCGCCGGGAGCTGACCACTCGGAGGCATGCGCCCGACGCATGGGCTCGTGCCGAGCAGGGTTTCGACGAGGTGGCTCCGCGACGGGTGAAAGGGCTCGACGATCGGTCGTTCGTCGCAACACACGTGCGAGTGTTGGGCCACGAGCGTGTCGTAGGCCCAGGGTTGGTGACAGACCTCCCCGGTGCAGCCCACGTTTGGGGCCACGTCACGGGCGAACGAGAGCGTCGCGCGGCCCCCTTGTTGGCAGAGCGGATCGGAATCGCTCGCTGCTACGCCTCCGCTGTCGGTCGCCGCGACACAGCCGCCCGAGCCGCCGGCGCTCGGTAGTGCAATGCCGGCTCCGCCGTGCCCGCCGACTCCGTCCGTCGTTTTCGCTTGCGGGCCGCAGCCCGCCAACAGTCCAAGCAGACAATACTCACGCAGCGTCACGACTGCTCGAGTGTATCAGCTCACGCCCAGCGTGCTGGCCGTGGTAAACGCTTGGCCGCCATGCAGCGAAGGGAATTTGCGGTGCACTCCTTGAGTTTTCTTGCCACGAACGCGCGTCGCTCGCGCCGGACTCTGGGCCTTGGTGTCGGGGGGCTTAGCGTTTTGTGCGCTAGTTGTGGTGCCCCGAGTGCGCCTGCCGGGCCGCCCCCAGCGCTGCCCGCCGCCTCGGCGAGCGTTGCAGCTGCACCGGTTCCGGTCGCCACAGCAGACCTGCCCGTTGAAAATTTCGAGCAACCAGGCGGGCAAAGCGGCGGGATTTGGCTCGAGTTCGACAAGAATGGGCTTGGGACTCGCGTTGCCTCGGCGCCCTTCAAGGCTGAGCCCGGCGGGGCGCCAAAGAGCCCGGGCGCGGCTGCACACCTGAGCGGGGCACTTGGTGCCAATCGCGCGCCTTGGTCTTGGGTGCAGCTTCAGCTTCACCTCGACAAGACGCAGTCCCCCCAGGACTTGCGCGGCTACAAGAGCGTGAGCTTCTTCGTGAAGGGCGACGGCGGTCGTTACGGCATTGCGTTCGTCAAAGCCGCCGTCAAGGACTACGACCAGTTTCGCTACGAGTTCACGGCTTCCTCGACTTGGACCGAGGTGCGCGTGCCGCTCGCCGAGTTGAAGCAAGCGGGTTGGGGCAAGCCCGTGCCCGCGGTCTTCGACGACGTTCAGCGCATCTATTTCTATCCGGCCGAATACGACAAGCCGTTCGACTTCTCGGTCGACGACGTGGTGCTGTCGCCCTCCGAGGTGAAAATTGAACCGGTTGCCTACGCGACGGCGGGTTGGTTCGCTTGGACCGGCATCGATCCCGAAAAGCGCCGCGGCACCGCGCTCGACGTCAGTCGCTTGCTCGATGCGCCGGCAGGCAAGCACGGTCCGCTCGGGCGTCGCGCGGAGAACTTCGTGTTCAGGGACGGCCACGTGGCGAAGTTCTGGGGCGTCAATATCGTTGGTTCAGCCAATTTCCCGAGCCACGCTGAGGCGGAAAAGACGGCGGAGCTGCTCGCCGAGCTCGGCGTGAACATCACTCGTCACCATCACATCGACGCCGCCTGGAGCACGCCCAACGTGTTCGGCAATCGCTCGACCACGACGAGCCTCGACCCGGTCTCGATGGAACGCTTCGACTACTTCGTGAATCAGCTCGAGAAACGCGGCATCTACCAGTTTTTCGACATGCTGGTAAATCGCAAGCCGACGCGCGAGGACGGCGTCGCCGATGCCGACAAACTCACGCCGGGTCTCAAGATCGAAGGCGAGTTCGACCCCCAGCTCATCGAGCTTCAAGAGAAGTTCATCGAGCAGTTCATGGGGCACGAGAACCCTTACGCGAAGCTCAGCTATGCCAAGAATCCGGCGGTCGCGCTGCTGGAAGTCATCAACGAGGACAGCTTGTTCTGGCTGCGCAAAGATGGCGAGTTTTCGCTGAAGACAGCGGCCTATCGCGCGACGCTGAATCGCTTGTTCTGTGAGTGGCTCAAGAAGCAGGTGCCAGGGGGCCGCGCCGCGCTCGAGAAGCGCTGGGCGGCGCCGAGCGGCGAAGGCTTGCTGCCCGGGGAGGATCCGGACGCGGGCAGCGTCGATGTGCACATTTATTTCGAGAAGGAGGGCTACGCGAATCTCGGCAAGCCGCGCACCGAGGACACGCTGCGCTTCTTTTACGACACCGAGCTCGCCTACTATCGACGCATTCAGGCCAAGCTGAAGACGCTCGGCTACACGGGGCTTACCACCGGCAGCAACCATTGGACAGAGCACCCGCTCGATCTGATGGCGAGCGCCGAGCTCGACTTCGTCGACCGACACTCGTATTGGAGCCACCCCGAGGGCGGCTGGGGCTACAAGCCGGGCATTAGTTGGAACCCGAGCTCGATGTTGAAGGACACGTACCTCGGCGTGGTCGGCTCGCTCGCGCGGCGGCGCGTGAAAGGCTTGCCGTATTCCACGAGCGAGTGGCAGACCTCGGCCCCGAACGACTACCGCGAGGAAGGCGTATTGCTCGTCAGCGCTTACGCGGCCCTGCAAGGCTTCAGCCCGATCGAGTTTGCCTGGAGCCACGACGGAAACAAGCGCGCGGACGCGCCCAGCGTGCTCAACAACAACTTCGACCTCGTGGATCAACCTGGCATGCTTGGCCTTTGGCCAGCGGCCTCGCTGCTGTTTCACCGAGGCGATGTGCGCGCCTCGGAGCTCGAAGCCTTCGTCAAGGTGGATCGCGCCGCGTCGCTGAAGGCCGATGCGTCACTACCAGCGCCGCCGGCGCTGGGGCTCGTGGCGCGCACCGGGGTCGACTTTCGCGCCGGGGAGCAGCGCCCTGGGCTCGAGAAGATCGTGGCCGAGCACACGCACGCTGGCGTCGTGTCATCGAGCACCGGCGAGCTGAGACACGACCCTAGCGCGGGGCGTTTCGAAATCGACACCCCGCGCACGCAAGGCTTCGCCGGATTTCGATCTGGCGCCAACGCGACGCTCGCCAACGCCACGCTCGAGGTCGAGAGCGCGTTTGGCGTCGTCTTGGTCAGCGCCTTGGATGAGCGCCCCATCAGCGCGTCCAAGCACTGGCTCGTGAGTGCCGTGGGCAACGCCGTCAACACGGGGATGACGCTCATGCCGAGCGGGAATCGGCTGGTCAATCCGGGCTCGTCGCCGGTGCTAGTCGAGCCCATCGTGGCCAAAGTGACACTGTCGAAGCTCACCGGGCCTCTCGATGTGGTCAAGGCGTATGCGCTCGGCGCCTCCGGTGAACGCCTCGCGGAGGTCCCCGTCGTGCACACTGGCGATAGCCTGCGCCTAGAGCTTTCTGGCGCCCACAAGACGCTGCACTACGAAATCGTGCGCTGACCTCGCCGAGCGAGGCTGAGCGGATTTGTCACATGCTCCGCGGGTGGGCGTCAGCCGAGGCCGGCTCTGTGCTTCGCGGCGCTTGGCTCGCGGTTTGACTCTCGCGCCCGGGAGGACCAGAGTTTCGCGGGTGTCGCGAGCGAAGCCCGAGATCCGCGTTCGAGAAGCCGCTCGCTCCGATATACCGCGCTTACTGGACCTGAATCGCGTGGCCTACCCCGTGCTGGCCGACGAAAACGTGGTTTGGGGTGAACGGCACCTGGTGAGCCACCAGCGGATCTTCCCACAGGGGCAGCTGGTGGCCGAAATCGACGGGCGAATCGCGGGTGCCGTCGCCTCGCTGCTGGTCGATTTGGGTCCCGATCCCTTGCGCATGCACACCTGGTCCGGCATCACCGACAGCGGGTACTTCACGAATCACGACCCTGAAGCCGACACCCTGTACGGCGCTGATGTGTACGTGGAGCCCGAGTCGCGCGGGCTGGGGGTTGGCGCGGCGCTCTACGAGGCGCGCCGGCAGCTCTGCAAGCGCCTCAACAAGCGGCGGATTTTGGCCGGAGGGCGACTCTGGAATTATCACGAGAGCGCCGCCCGCATGTCGCCTGAAGAGTACGCAGAGCGCGTCGCCGCCGGGGAACTCCGCGATCTCGTACTGAGTTTCCAGTTGCGCGAAGGCTTCGTGCTGCGCGGCGTGATGCCGAATTACCTGCCGGACCCGCTGAGTCACAACCACGCGAGTCTGGTCGAATGGTTGAACCCGGAATATCGACGCGCCACACCGGGCTCGAGTAAAGCGCGGATTGCCTGCGTTCAGTATCAAATGCGCCGCGTGCGCTCGTACGCGGAGTTCGAGCAACAGGTTACGTATTTCGTCGGCGTCGCTGCCGACTATCGCGCCGATTTCGTGCTGCTCCCGGAGCTTGTCTCCGCGCAGCTGCTCTCGCAAGAAGACGCGCTGTCTCCGAACGAGGGGATCCGTCGGCTAGCAGGCTATGAAGCGGAGGTGCGCGCGTCGATGAGCGCGCTCTCGACCCGGCATGGCCTCACGTTGATTGCCGGCAGCCACCCGGTCGTGCGCGGGGAGCAGCTCCAAAACGTCGCCTTCGTGTGCCTACCGAGCGGGCAGGTGTTCGCGCAGCCAAAGCTCCACATCACCCCCAACGAGCGCCGCCATTGGGGGATCTCGGGTGGGCATTGGCTGCGCCCGATCGATACGCCGAAGGGTCGGATCGGGGTACTGATTTGCTATGACGTCGAGTTCCCCGAGGCCGCGCGCTATCTGGCGGATCTGGGCGCAGAAATCCTGTTCGTTCCGTTTTGCACCGACAGTCGACAGAGCTACCTGCGCGTGCGCTACTGCGCGCAAGCGCGCGCCATCGAAAACCAAGTCTACGTGGCGTTGGCCGGCAACGTGGGCAATCTGCCCGACGTCGGTAATCTGGACATCAACTATGGGCAAGCCGCCGTGCTCACGCCCTCCGACTTCGCGTTCGCGCGCGACGGGATCGCTGCCGAGGCGGATTCCAACGAGGAAACGTTGCTGATTTGCGACGTCGACCTCGGCGCTCTCCACGAGTCGCGCTCCCAGGGTAGCGTCACGCCGCGGCTCGATCGCCGTGCAGACTTGTTCAAGCTCATTTCGTTGCTCCCCGCCGATCAGTCATCGAATGGCCCAGGCGATGGTCCGCTCGGGCCTCAGCCGGGCGAGAGCTGAGCCGCGGGCATTCCGTCGACCTCGAGAGCGTGGTCGAGCATCGTATCGTCATCGAACAGGAAGTGTCCGTCGACCGTGCGCCCGGCGAGCACGTGCGGCAGCCAGAGCGCGTCGTCCGCCCACATCTCCGAATACGGAATCGCGTTCAGTTTGCACCAGAACGGTGCGGCTTCCTCGGTTTCGCCGAGCGTGCCCCGGAAATGCGCCCCGACGAACAGGTACACGTGCAGGCGGTAGCCGTTCGTGAATTCGAAGCGCAGTTCGCCGCGTGCTTCCAGGGCGGACGCCGTGAGCCCGACTTCCTCTTCGACTTCGCGCAGCGCAGCCTGCTCCGGCGTTTCGCCAGGCTCGAGCCGCCCGCCGGGTGCATTGATTTTTCCTGCTCCAAGACCGCGCTTCTTCCGGATCAGGAGCAAGCGATCGCCGTCCAGCAGGAAGGCCAAGGTGGCCACGTCGGTTGGCTTCCACGTTGCCCAATCGATCTCTGAAATGCGCGTGGTCACGCCCCGCCTCGCGGCAGCAGGCCGCCGAGCGAGGCCACGGCTCGCTTGCCATTGACTCGCCAGCTGGGATCCTGGCGCTCGAGCACGTCGACCTGCGTTGAGCGGAGTCCGACAATCGGATCACTTTTCAACGTGCGCAGCGCGAGCAGCGGCGCAGGGAAGTTCGCGGTGACGTCGCGGAACGCCGTCTCCGGGGGCCACAGCGCGTCTCCCAAGGCGCGGCGGTAGTTCGCGTCGCCCTTCAAGATCACGAGCCGCGCGCCGCGGAATTGCGCGCGCAGGTCGCCCGCCAAGTCCCACAGCGAATGCGGCTCATTCCAGAACGGATGCGAGAAAATACGGAGCTTCCCGCGCGCCAGCGCCGCCGCGAGTCGCGTGAGGCAGCTCCGCTCGAGGTCTTTGGCGACGTAGTCGATGTCCGAGCGGGCCGCGAGAAAGCGCAGGATGTCGCTCTGCGTCGCATCACTCACGAAAGTAGGGTGAAGCTTGGCGTGCAGGACCACCTCCGCGCGCAGCGTGTTCAACAAGAAGTCCACCAGCACCAAATCGAGCGTGAGTTCGGTGCCGGCATTGTCCAGAATCAAATGTACGGGTCCGCTGCCAGCGAGCAAAAGTTCCACGGCTTCCGGGCGCTCATCGCACAACAGATCGTCGTCGTTCACGTGCGAGCCGTGGGCGCGCGACGCGGCGAA
>JAEUAF010000902.1 GCA_019695485.1 Sorangium sp. | reverse complement strand
ACCATCGAGCTTGAGCTGCAAGCCGCGGAGCGCCATCTGCGCCACACCGGGCGTGTGCTCTTTCAGGAAGTGATGGCCGCCGAGCACAGCGATGGTCGGCGAATTCTGGCTGAAAACGCCAACGCGCTGGCGTTCGTTCCGTATTTCGCGCGCTACGCTTACGAAACCTACGTGGCGCCTAAAGCCACCCACGCGATCTTGGCCGAGCTCACGCCTTCGGAGCTCGGCGATTTTGCGCGCGTGCTGCGCGAAGTGCTGATCCGCTTCGATAACTTGTGGAAGATGTCGTTTCCCTACGTGATGGCGCTGCATCAAGCCCCCACGGATGGCCGGAAATATCCAGCCTTTCACTTCCATGTGCAGTTTCAACCGCCACTCAGGAAGCCCAATCTGCTGAAATACCTGGCGGGGCCCGAAGTGGGTGGGGGATCCTTCGTGAGCGACACATCGCCCGAAGCCAAGGCCGCGGAGCTCAAAGCCGTATCCGCCGTTCACTACAAGACTGAGCCAGGTTGAGCTGAACCATGGCGCTTGCCAGTCTCTTGCCTTCGATCCGTGCCCTGCACCGCCGGATTCAGCGCGCCGTGCTGGAAGCGTGTCGAGCAGAGTCCGTCGAGCACTTGTCTGCCGTCGCCTCCGACGCGGATGGCGACACCATCTACACCATCGATAAAGTGAGTGAGGAGCTCCTGATCGAGGTGCTCGAGGCCGAAGCCGAGCGCCACGGTGGGATCGTCCTGATTGCCGAGGGGCTCGCCGGCGGGAAGCTGATTCTGCCGCGGGGCACGCAGGAAAGTGCGGCGGCTTACCGCATGATTGTCGACCCGATCGATGGCACGCGCGGTCTGATGTACCAGAAGCGGAGCGCCTGGATTCTGACCGGGGTCGCCAGGAACGTCGGGCCGAACGCACGGCTGTCTGACGTAGCGCTCGCTGTGCAGACGGAGATCCCAACCCTCAAGCAGAATCTCGCGGACGAACTTTGGGCCCACGCGGGTCGCGGCGCGCACGGCCTGCGGGTGGATGTCTCTACTGGACAGGAGAGCGATCTCTTTCTAAGACCTTCGCGGGCTCGCACCATCGAGCACGGCTACGCGATGTTGTCGCGGTTCTTTCCGGGCGCGCGTGAGGAGCTCGCGGCCATCGACGACGAGCTCTGCGCGACGCTCGTGGGCCACGCCAAAGCTGGGAAAGCTTTGTGTTTCGAAGAGCAATACGCGTCGTCGGGTGGGCAGCTCTATGAGCTTGCCGCGGGGCACGATCGCTTCAATGCGGACTTGCGGCCGCTCCTCCAGGGACGTCTCACGGCTGGCGGGCTGCCGCTCGGTCTGTGTTGCCATCCGTACGATGTGTGCACGGCGCTGATCGCGCGTGAGCTCGGCGTGATCGTGACCGCGCCGGACGGTACGGATCTCAATCCGCCGCTCGATGTCGAGGCAGATGTGGCCTGGGTTGGCTACGCGAACGCCGCACTCCGTGCTCAGATCGAACCCGTCCTGCAAACGCTACTCCGACGCCGCGGCTTGCTGTCGTGACGGGGGGGATGGACTCCGCGCTCGTCGAGGAATGGCGCTCATTTGCCGCGTTTGCGCGCGCCCCCGAGCGCGAATTCGGGGAACTTTCGGGCTTCTTCGAGGTCGGTCGAAAGTGCGTGGCCGCGCGCGCTCCGGGTCGCCTCGATGTGATGGGCGGCATCGCCGATTACTCCGGGTCGCTCGTGTTGGAACTGCCGATCCGCGAAGCGGCACAGGTCGCGGTTGCTGAGCACTCCGAGCGCGTGGTGCGGGTGGCGAGTGTGAACCGCGTGGAACACAGCGTGCGCGTGGCCAGCGTCGATCTCGACCGGCTGCTGGGAGACGAGGCCTCGACTTACGCAACCGCAGCGGCCCTGTTTCGCGCGAGACCGGAGCAGCACTGGGCTGCCTATCTGATCGGCGCGCTCTGGCTGCTGGTGCGTGAGCGGGCCGTGCGCCCGCTTCGTGGCTATCGGATCCTCGTCGCTTCTGACGTGCCTGAAGGCAAAGGCGTGAGTTCGTCGGCAGCGGTCGAGGTCGCGACGCTGCAAGCGCTCGCCGCGCTGTCGGGGGTGGAACTCCAGCCAGCCGAGCTCGCGATGTTGTGCCAAAAGCTCGAAAATCGGCTGGTGGGCGCGCCGTGCGGCATCATGGATCAAATGACGTCCGCATGCGGCGAAGCCGGGCGCCTGCTCGAGCTGTTGTGCCAGCCCGCGAGCGTGCTCGGCATGCGGTCCATTCCAGCGGGTGTTGAGCTTTACGGCATCGACTCTGGCGTGCGCCATGCCGTGACGGGCGCCGACTACGGTCAGGTGCGTTGCGCGGCTTTCATGGGCTATCGCATCATTGCCGCCCGCATGGGCTTCCCGTGCATCGAAGAGGCTCCGGGTCAGGTGCGCATTCACGATCCGATCTGGGGCGGCTATCTCGCCAACGTGGGCCCCGAGCAGTTCGTGGCTGACTTTCAGGCTGCTCTGCCCGAGCGTATGCGCGGTCGCGAATTCATCGAACGCTTTGTCGGGACGACGGACCCAGTGACGCGCGTCGACCCGAACTCTGACTATCCCGTGCGCGCAGCGAGCGCCCATCCCGTGTTCGAGCATCTTCGCACACGCACCTTTACCGAGCTGCTCGGTCAAGAGCTGGACGAGAGGCGCCTTGAACGGCTCGGCGCGCTCATGTACGAGTCGCACGCGAGCTATTCGGCATGCGGACTCGGCTCGGCGGCGACCGACGAAATCGTGCGCCTGGTCCGCGAGGCAGGCTCGGATTCCGGCCTCTACGGCGCCAAGATCACCGGCGGCGGTAGTGGAGGCACGGTGGCCGTACTCGCACGGACAGGCAGCGCGCGAGGCGTGCGTGAAATCGCGCTTCGCTACGCTCGAAGCTCAGGCAAGCAGCCCTACGTGTTCAGCGGTTCGTCGCCGGGCGCCTGCGCGCGCGGAGTTCGCTCCATCGACGCCAGCGCCCACACTGCTTGAGGCCGACCGAGCGCCCCGAAGAAAACGCGAACCAGTACCAGCCCTCAGCGGCTGTTGCTCATCAAGACTACGACCTGATCCCCGTCCGGTAGCCCGATGTCCGGGCGCCCATCACGATTGAGATCCTCGACGACGATCTGGTCGTAGCGCGAGTAGCGCGCGCCCGCGAAGCGCAGGGTAGGGCCAAGGCCTGCGTCGCCAGCGAGGATGATGGCGACCCCGGCGCTCGGTGTGTTTGCCACGACGAGATCAGGGCGGCCGTCGAGATCCATGTCGCGAACAGTGACCGCTCGGGGTGACGTGCCGGCGGCCACGTCCGCAGCGATCGTAAAGCCTCCTCTGCCATCGCCGAGCGCAATGCGCACGAAGCCGTCGCTGCGGCCCACGACACCGCCGTCGTCGTTGGTGTAGACGACGTCGACGAAGCCGTCGCCATTGATATCGCCACTCGCAATGGACGAGGGGTGAAGGGCGGCGAGAAATGTCGGAGCCGAGAAGGTCCCGTCGCCAACGCCGAAAAATACGCCCACGTGATCGGTCGCTCGGATTCGACTGACCGCCGCTACATCGAGAGCGCCGTCTCCGTCGAAGTCGGCGACCGCTAAGCCCAGCGAGTCACCGGCGGTGAGCGCAGCGGGGGCTTGTAGCATGAGGAAACTCCCGTCGCCGCGCCCAAGGAACACGCCAAGCATGTAGTCGGAGCCAAGCACGATCAGATCGACGACCCCGTCCCGATTCACGTCCACAGCGCTGATCGCGCCGGCCGAGTTGGGCAGCGCGGTCACTTGAGGCGGTCCGAAACCAGTTGGCGTCCCGCGCCGCACGAGAACACTCGGTAGTGTAGAGCCCACGATGGCCAAATCGAGCAGGCCGTCGCCATCGAAATCCGCAACCGCTCCCGTCGTTGGAAAACTGCCGCCCAGGGTGACGGGGTTCTGGACGCTTACCTCCAGGCCGCTCTTGTCAGCGGCAAGGACACTGAATGCGCTCCCGCGTTCGCCCACGCCGATCAGGTCTGCGACGCAATCCCCGTCGAGGTCGCCGCTCAGCAGGCTGTGACTCGACTGAAGCCATGGGTAGGCGTGGGCCGTGAGATTCGGCATTCCTGGTGGTGGCGCCGGGATCGGCGTTCCGCACTGCTCAATGCCGCCGTTCGCGGCCGACCCCGTGCTGCCGCCGTAACTACCTGCTTTGCCCGCGATCGCGAAGTTCCCGCCGCGGCCACTCGCTTTCGCACCCCCTGACGTTCCTCCATTTGCCGCCGCCTCACTGTAAGGGAGTTCCGCGCGGCCTCCGCAGGCGAACAGCAAGCAGCTGGTGACTGCCGCCGCGAGTGACCGCGCTCGAATTCTGGCAGCAACCGGGAGCCGCTTTGCCCCCGCCGTCCGGAGCTCGCTTGAGTGGCTCGCGGGCCCGCAGCAAGGCATTTCACCACGCTACCATTGTTCGCCGACGTTTGCGGTCGGCTTGTCGGCGCGCTCCATCCGCATGCCGCCAAAGGCCGCGGCAGGCGCCGGGGTTGTGCGGATCAGGCGCCAGAGCTTCGCAACAGCGAGAGCGTGGTCGAAAAATAGCGCACGTTCGTGGTCGAAAATGGCATCCCGGCGAGCTCGAACTCGACGCTCACTGCGCGAATACCCCGCGCGTAGGCCATCGCGTAGCTTTGACCGAGCACCAGCGACGGCAGCGAGATGCTGGACACTGCGTAGATAGTGTCCGCAAGCGTGGTCTTGATGCCGCCCGCCAACATGTTGCCAAGCTCCATGACGGCGTCGATGCACTCTTCGCTCACGTGGTCGACCGGGCTCCCGAGAAGACCGCTGGCCAAATGGAGGGCGGCTGGCTCCGAGAGGTTTAGGGCGATGTTTCCCGAATGCTTGCCGACCAAGCCCACCATTACCGTTATCGCGTGACGCGCCGTCGTGAGCCGGCTGGTCCCGACGGGTATGGGAGTTTCGTGGGTCATCTTGAGGCCGATGCGCGTGCCGCGTACCACCGCGCGAAGCAGCAATTCATCGACTCCAAAGTCGATGGGCGCTTCCGGTTCGCCTGCCGGCGTATCCACTGCGTCGATTTCGAACATGTCTGCGCGCTTTCGAGACCAGACCTTGGCCTCCCACGAACAGCGTCACGAGCGGCCAACATCTTTATGCTGAACGGATGAGCGGGCAGCTCGGACTTGAAGGTGAGAGCCGTCATTTGTGAGGTGTCGCCGAGGCCAGGATCGCCGACTCGAGGGCTTGCGCGGCGGGGCCGAGTGGGTGCCGCGGCTCTACTGGTTCGGGCATCGACCCAGCTGGTCGACGGCTCCGCGCTGGGTTCAACCGGTGCGCGATTGGGCGGAGACGCGCCAGCTCTTGCTCACTCAGCTGGGGAGGGGAAGTGGATGAAGCGGACGGGCACGTGCTCCGTTAGCCAGACGCCGTTCTGACTGCGAAAGAAGGCGTGGCCTTCGGCCGCCATGCGCGCGCTCTCCACCTCGAGGAGCAGCGGTTTGCCACGGCGACGGCCAACGGCCAGGCCAAGCTCGCGCGTGTCTGCCAGGTGGACGTGGTGCCGCTCCCCCTTCAGCAGGCCCTGGCGGCGAATGGACATGATGAAGCGCTCGACGGTCCCGTGAAAGAGCCATTGCGGCGGGGCGATCGACGCCAGACCGAGGTCGATCGGGACGGAGTGGCCCTGATTGGCGCGGATAGCGCTGCCGTCGGCGCTGAACGCGAAGCGTTGCTTGTCGCTGCTCCGAACGAGCTGCTCCAGTAGCTCGCGCTCGACTGGTTTGCCGTGTCGTAACAGCGCCGACAAGAGCTCCGCGATGCTGACCCAACCGCCATCGCCGAGCTCCAACCCGATGGCTTGTGGCTGGTGGCGCAGCACGAAGCTCAGAAACTTGGAGAGCTCACGATGCTCAGACACGTGAAGAGTCCTATCTCAGTCGGCGGCCGCGCGCGAGTGGGAGTCGTGGCACAGCGCTAGCGGCTCTTGTTGATGCTGAGCTGGAAAGCATCGTCGACCAGGTCGACATGGACGACAGCGTCGCGCGTGGTGGGGCGTCGCGACAACTCCACCGAGAGCGGCATCACCAAGCGCTCCTCGATCACGCGCTTCAGCGGCCGAGCGCCGTATTCAGGATCACAGCCTAAGCGAGCCAGGGCGGCCTGCGCCAGCTCGGTCACTTGCAAGCGCAAGTTGCGCCGCCGTAGACCCTCTCGCGCAGCCACGTCGTCGAGCGTCAGCTGAACGATGCGGCGCAGCGCGTCGTTCGAGAGCGGCGAGAAGGTCACCA
>JAEUAF010000801.1 GCA_019695485.1 Sorangium sp. | reverse complement strand
CGTCTCAATTGCTAAAGAGAAGATGATCGCGGCATAGCGTCCGCCTGACACGTCGAACCTATCGGACACCGGGGGTGCCGACTGTGACCTGTGTCAGACCAAGTCTGAGTTTTTACACGTGAACGCTGGTCTGATCGACGAGTTCTCGATCGCGCTCTCGCCCGTGCTGTTCGGCTCCGGAATCCGCCTCTTCGAGGGCGTGGACGCGAGCCGCGTCGCGATTTCGCAGACCCGCGCGGAGCCGTCACAGCGGGTGACCCACCTCACCTACGCAGTCCGCAAGCGGTAGCGACGCCGCTCTCGGCCGCGCGCCCCCCGGCAGCCGCGTTAAAGCCTCAAATCGCCCAGCACGCGGCCTGTGACTAGGTCGAATGAGAGTAAGCGACCCGCGGCCGCCTGGTCAGCGATGATCGCGACGTAGCCGCGCGCAGCTCGGCATCAACTTGTCGCGTCCTCGCCCCCCGCCCGAAACCCTTCGAATCGATAGCCATGGCCCACTACGGTCTCCAGTGACGCCGCGAACCGGCCGAGCTTCTTTCTGATCGAGCGCACTACCGCGTCCACGACGTTGCTGCCTGAGTGCGCTTGCTTCCAGACGGTCTCGAGTAGCTCGTCGCGCGACACGACGCGGCCTGTCCGATCGATCAAAAGAGCCAGCGTTCCGTATTCGAGAGATGTGAGGTCGACGCGCTGGCCGTCCAGCCACACGCAGCGTCCCTCGCGATCGAGGCGGCAGCCGGGCTCGGGTAGCTGCTCTTCGTTGCTGAGAATGGCGGCCACGAGGTCGCCAGCGCCTTCCTGTACCCACAAGAGGTGGTCGCGTCCCTCGAGCGTGACGAGCCTGGCATTGGGGAGGCCGAGCGCGAGTGCGTGGCCGGAGGCGTAGGCGATGGCGCGGTCGTGGCGGCGGTGGAGGACTGTGGTCTTGGCTCGAACACTCGGAAGGAGGTCTGTCACGTCCATCGCGTAGGTCAGGGTGAGGACGTCAGCCGCGGTGGCCGCGTCGGTCGCTGTACGCTGGAGTTGGCTGAAGGCCTCGCGGAGTTCGGCGTCGGCGTCGGGGAGGAAGACGTCGGCGAGCGCGCGAGAGCCGGCACCCCAGTGCGCGCGAACGAGATCGAGCAGCGCGTCGCGGAGCTTCGGTGGTGCAATCGCGGAGCCGCGGGCGTACGTGCCCGCCAGGACGAGATGGTCGGTGCGATCAGGGTGGCGGCTCGCAAAAGCGATGGCAGGCGGGCCGCCGCAGGAGAGGCCGAGCAGGGACACGCGGTCGACGTTCTGGCTGGCAATCACGTCCTCCAAAATGGCGACTTCTTCTTCGAGGGAACGCGGGCGGCCGGAAGGGCCGCTCATGCCGACGCCGGGGCGGTCGTAGCGCAACACGGTCGCCACTTCGCCCAGGCGGGTGAAGAAGCGACGGAAGAGCGGCTCCTGCCAGTCGAGCTCGAGGTGGCCTACCCACCACGCCGGGCACACGAGCAGTGGACCCGCGCCGTGTCGTGCGGTTGCCACGCGCTCGCCGGAGCGGCACGCGACGAAGCGGATCACGGGCAGCGCAGCATTCATCGATTTCTCATGGCGTTCTCAGGCGCTCGATTGGAGTGGGTCCTAAGTCGGGTGGATGGCACATGTCGAAATCCAGCCCTCGGTGTCGGAACGGTCGTGCGCTCGATCGATCACCATTTCGGCGCGGGACGCGCAACCCCTCGCGCTCACCTGCTTCGAGCCCATTCACCGGCCAGTTCGCGCGAATGTGCTGTTCTTGCCTGGGATCGGCGTGCCGCGCCGGGTGTTCCGGCCGCTCGGCGAATGGCTCGCGGGAAGGGGCATTCGGTCGGTGAGTCTCGACTACCGCGGCGTGGGCGATTCGCTCGCCGCTCGGGCGCGCGCAAGCGCGAGCCTTTCCGTGTGGGCCACACGCGATGCTCCCGCGGCGCTCGCCTACGTCCGCGATCAATTCGACGACGACCCGGTGCTCATTGCGCACAGCTTCGGCGGCCAAGCGCTCGGGCTCTCGAGTGAGCTCCATCGTGTGCGCGGTGCCATCCTCGTGGGCTCTCAACTCGCTCACGTGCATCACTGGCACGGGCTCAATCGTCTGCGCGTCGAGCTGTTCTGGCGCATACTCCTACCACTCTCGACACGGGTGTCGGATCCGATCCCGAAGTGGGTCGTCGGCGAGCGGCTGCCGGTGGGCGTGGTGCGCGAGTGGGCCCGCTGGGGGACGAGCGGGGATTGGCTGTTCCCGCACGTGCCGGACGCACGCCAGCGATTCGCAGCCTTTCGCGCGCCGCTCGTCGCTTACGGTGCGTGGGACGATCCGATCGCACCGCCAAGCTCGGTAGCCGCGCTGCTGGCCTGCTTCACGGGCACACGCGCGGAGCGCATCGTCATCGAGCGCGGTGATCTCCCTGCAGCGAGCGTCGGACACTTCGGGCTGTTTCGACCCGTACCTGGAAGTAGCGTCTGGCCCGAATTCGAGCGCTTCGTCCTCGAGTGCGCGGGCGACCGGTTCGCCGAACGGAGCACCGGAAACGGCAACGCGCGTTGAAGCCTGATTGAGGGTCGGAGGGAGTTGCCGATGGCGGCAGCCGTCGCAGCACGCGCTCGGTCCCGATCGTTCCCCCGTGGCAGGAAACCGGCTAGGCTCCCGCACGTGGGGTCGGCTTATCGACCGAAATAGTGCAGGGCGGACCCAGCGGCGAACGCCGATGCCCGCGGACTTTGACGGAGAAAATATCGCATGTACATCAAGCGCGGCGCATTCTTACTTCTCACTTCGGTCATCGCCCAGCAGGCCTGCACCATCAAGAACACGGACGCCGACAACACGAGCGGCGGCAACGGGAACTCCGGCAATGGCGGCTCCTCCGGGGGCGGCGGCACTTCCCCAACTGGCGGCAGTTCCGCGACGGGCGGCGCCTCCGCGATGGGCGGCTCGAGTGCGGGCGCGGGTGGCGACGCGGGTGGCTCCTTTGCTGAGGGAGGCGCCTCCGCGGGCCAGGGTGCCGGGGGTGCCGCTGGCGGCGCTTCCGCAGGCGAAGGCGGCGTCTCCGCAGCGGAAGGCGGCGCGACTGGCGGCGCTGGCGGCGCTGGCGGGAGCGGTACCTGCGACGACAGTGTTGGCACGCCTGGTAGCTGCAGCGCCATCAGTACAACCTCGTGCTCGTGGGAGCACGGCTACTGCCTCGCTGCGGGAGTGAACCTCAAACCGAAGGTCGCCGAGAAGGCAGTGGCCTGCATGCTCGCCTCTCCGAATTGCACGGCGGACTTCTATGGCTGCGTGCGCAGCGCTCTCGGGAGCGCCTGCCCCGACGCGAGCGCCAATGACTTCTGCACGACCGCTGTCGCGACCTGCAATCCCCAGGAGGCGCTCGACTTGGCGGGCTGTCACGCGCTAGTCGATGGCCTCAGTGCGACTGGGCTCGACAGCGTTCACTCTTGCGTCGAAAGCGGCTGCAACTTTGGCCTGTGGTCCTGCGTCGAAGGCCTGCAGTAGCAAGCGCTCGAGGAAAGGCGGCGGCTAGTCATGGCCAAGGCGCGAGCCGTCTTCCCTGCCCCGCCCCCGTGGCACGCGGAGCTCGCCACGGCTGGGGTGACTGGCACGAACGGCAAGACCACCACGACCACGTACATCGCGGCGGCGCTCTCGCAACTGAGTGCGCCGATCCCGCGCGTGACCACGGTCGGCTTCTTCGTCGGAAACGAGCGACTCCCCGTGACTGGCAACTACGCCGCGTTCCTGCAGACCTTACGAACCGGCTGGGAGCGCGGCGCACGGCACGCGGCGATCGAGCTGTCGAGTGAAGCATTGGCGCTCGGCTTTTTCCACGCTTGGCCTTGCCACGTGGGTGTGTTCACTAACCTGAGCCGCGACCACCTCGATCGACACGGAAGCGCCGAGCACTACCTGGCCAGCAAAGCGCAGCTATTCTTGCACTTGCCCCCGGGAGGAGCTGCCATCCTGAACGGCTGCGATCCGGTGAGCTCGCTGCTCGCCGAAGTGATCCCCAAAGGGGTGCGCGTGCTCTACTACGGCGTACCAAGTCGCGGGCCCGCCACGCTGCCACTCAGCTTGCGAGCCACTTCCGTAGATATTTCTTGGAGCGGAACGGAGGTCCGCTTAGCGCCCGATTCCGCGCTGGGAGCGCTGCCGGAAGTGCTCACGCTGCGCGCGATCGGTGAGGTGTTCGCCGAGAATGCCCTAGCCGCGTTGACGGCGGCCATCGCGATGGGGGTGCCTGCGAACGAAGCCATCGCAGCCATCGCTCGCACACCCGCGCCACCCGGACGCTTCGAGGTCGTGCGCGAGGAGCCCCACGTGGTCATCGACTACGCGCACACGCCCGATGCCTTGCAGAGGACCCTCGAAGCTGCGCGCCGCCTGACGCGCGGTGAGCTCACGGTCGTCTTCGGCGCCGGCGGTGAGCGCGACCAACCGAAGCGCCCCGCGATGGGACGAGCTGCCGCGCTCGCCGATCGCGTCGTGCTAACGAGCGATAATCCGCGCAGCGAAGATCCGAGCCAAATCGTCGAGGAGATCCGCGCAGGGCTCACGGGTCACCGAGGCGTCCAGGTGATCCCCGACCGCCGCGAGGCGATCCAGCACGCAGTGCGCACGGCGAGCGAGCTTGACGTGATCGTCGTCGCAGGCAAGGGCCACGAGACCGAGCAGCAAATCAACCAAGAAACGCAGCCGTTCTCGGATCGCGACGTGGTGTTGATGATTTGATTTGCGACCGGCCCGACCCGCCCCGGAAAGCAGGCGCGAAGGCGGCTCTAGCGCATCGCCCTAAGCGGGGGCATGGTAGAAGCCGGGAAGCGGTGAGGTTACTGGTCTTCGGCTGCGTGCTGTTTTGGAGTCTCGGGGCGCGGGGTGCTCCCGCTGACGTGACGCCACCAAAACCTGCTTCGGAGATTGTCGTGCTTCGTCCCGAGGGGGTGGAAGGCGACGCCGTGGTGGTGCTGGAGCTGATCGTTGCCAAGGATGGCAGTGTCTCGGCGGCGCATGCGATCGCAGGTCCGCAGCCGTTCGCGCGAGCTGCAGAGCTTGCGGCTTTGGCGTTTCAGTTCGAGCCCGCGCGGCGGGGCGGTGCGCCGGTTGCTGCCAGGATGCAGCTCGAAGTGCGCTGCCCTGCACCCGAGCCAGCCACGGATGCCGCGCCACCCGAACCGCAGGCGGAGCCAACTGAGCCGGAGGGGGCGCCAACTGACCCACATGCCACTACAACCTCGTCGGCAGCCGTGGCCGACGCCGTCACCGAAGTCACGATCGAGGGACGTCGACGCATGGCTGGACAAGGCTTCGCTCGCGCGGAAATCCGTCTGTTGCCGGGCGCGCTCGGGGATCCGTTGCGTGCGGTCGAGGCGTTGCCTGGAGTGACGCCGACGCTTTCAGGGCTTCCCTATTTCTTCGTGCGCGGCGCGCCGCCGAGTGACGTGGGCTATTTCTTTGACGGCATGCGCCTGCCCGCACTGTTTCATGCGCTCGGCGGGCCCTCCGTCGTTCACCCCGGGCTCGTCGAGAGTGTCGAGCTCTATCCGGGCCCGGTTCCGGTCGAGTATGGAAGAGTCGCCGCGGGGGCTGTCGCGGCACGCGCGCTCGAACCCTCCCCAGAGCCGCGTGCGGAAGTCGCGCTCCGGGCTACGGATAGCTCGGCGCTGCTCGACACGCCGCTCGGCAGCGCAACGAATCTCACGCTGTCCGGGCGCTATTCTTACGCAAATCCTGTGTTGCATCTATTCGCGAGCGGCATGAACGTCGACTACTGGGACTATCAGGCCCGGGTCAGTCAGCGACTTTCTGAGCGGGATCGGCTGAGCGTGCTGGCGTTCGGGGCTCACGACGCGCTGACCGACTTGAACGACGGCAAGGTTCGCACGCTGTATGGCATCGATTTCCATCGGGCTGGGGTGCGCGTCGAGCACCGGCTCCCGCACGGCACGCTCAGTGCGCGCGTGCTGGCGGGGTTTGACCGCTCGTTTGCGCAAGACGGCGATGTCAAAGTCCAAGATCTTTCGACGGCGGTCCAGCTCGACCTCGCACACGAGCTGACGCGCAAAATCGGGCTCAGAGCTGGCGCGAGCAGCCTCGAGGATCAGTACCGGCTCGATGCGACGAAGCTCGACGATGGGCAGACCCGCACGCGCTATCAGCAGCAGTTTCCTTCGCGCATGGACTCCACTGGCGGCGCTTACCTCGCGCTCGACGCCGAGGTCGGAGCGGGCGTGTCGGTGACGCCCGCTCTGCGCGCCGATGTCTATGTGTCCGGCGCACACCAGGCGCTTGCCGTCGACCCGCGTGTCAGCGCGGAGTTTCGAGTGAGCCCGCGCCTCACGCTGAAGAGTGCGCTCGGGCTAGCTCACCAGCCTCCCACCGGCCTGATTCCTGCGCCAGGGCTCAACCCCGCGCTCGGAGAGGGGCTCCAAACTGGGGTGCAACAGAGCTACGGGTTCCGGCTACGGCTGCCGTCCGACATCGCGCTCGAGGTGACCTTGTTTCAGAACGCTTTGTTCAAGCTGAGCGATCCGCTTGGCCTGGCGCGAGTGCGCTATTTCGATCCGAGTGTCAACGAGGACACGCGAGGCATGGGCTGGTCCCGCGGCGTCGAGCTGCTGCTGAAGCGTAGCTTCACGCGACGACTGGGCGGTTTTCTGAGCTACACGCTCTCGAGCAGCCGGCGCGCAGTCGGGCGCGCCGAGGTGCCGTCTGCTTATGACCGGCGACACGTCCTCGGGGCTGCGCTCGGCTACGATTGGGGACACGGCTTTCGTTCCGCCGTTCGCGGCAGCTTGTACACGGGGATCCCCGCCGACGTGGCCTACTTGGCCGCAGCTCGCGACCCCCCACGCACGTCGGCCTACTACCGCATCGATCTACGCAGCGAAAAGCGTTTCCGCTGGGGAGCAACGAATTACCTTTCGATCGTTTTCGAGGTGATCAACAGCACCTTGAACCGAGAAGCGCTGAGCGCCAGCTGCGACGCCTATCTCTGCAAGGAGCGCCGCGTGGGGCCCGTCACTATTCCCAATCTTGGAATCGAGGCTGGATTTTGAGCCCGCGTCGGCTGCTCGGGTGCCTGCTGCTTCTCTGCGCTGGCTGTGAGTCGCCGGACTCGCTTGCGCCGACGCCCTGCGACGACCACTGCCACGCTACCCAGCGCGCCGACTGCCGCGACGACGAGCCGGCCGATTGCGTGCGCGACTGCGAGCGTGAAACGGGTCCCCACGTCGGAGATGTGTGTCTCGAGAGCTTCCGCGCGCTCGACGCCTGTTTGCAGAGCGCCCCGCCCTCGGCCTTCTTTTGCGCCAACAATCACAGCCAATTCGACGACATTTGTGTACCGGAGCGACGCGCGCTCAGCGAATGCATCGCGCCCGGAAGCGGCACCTGCTTCGACCAGTGCGTGCGCCGAGACCACGCCTGCGGCGCCCCGCTGAGCGATTGCGAGGACAGCTGCCGGCACACGAGCCCCGACTGCGCCGCTGTGTCGAGCGCGTACTACACATGTTTGGGTGATTACCCCGTCGATTGCCAAGACAGGTCCGGCGGGGACGATCGTGCCCCAGCCGACATTCCGTGCTTCTACGAAGCGCTCGGGCTGCTGGCTTGTGTCGAGTGACGGGCCAAGGCATCGACTGCCGGGAGAGCCCGCTGCCTCTCAAACCCCCGCTTTGGCGGATGGCTTACGACGTCAGGCCCTCGGGCCCCCGCGCGGCTACAATCAGCCGGGCGCGCTGCCTTGGTTCCCGTTCTTTGGGGCGTCCTTGGTCGTCACAATGCACAAGCCGCCCACACAATCGGACTCGATGGTCGCGATGGTGTCGGCCTGTGAGCGAGCGGTACCCGCCACTGATTTGCCGAAAGCCCGAAGCCCGACCTGCGCCGCCAGCGCAACCATGCCGAGAACAATCAAGTATTCGACATAGCTCGCGCCCCGCGTGTCGTGCAGGAGCCGCGCGCACCTTCTCTCGGAAACCCCTGCTCGAGCGCTGCTCACTGGCAATCGACGCCACCCAGCCATGGCAGCTATCTACTACGCGAGCCGACCCGGAGCAACCCTGCGCGTGTGCTCGGTTTCCCGGTTCCGTCCGCGCGCCGCGAGTGCCAAAGTATCGCAGGCATTCAAGGGAGGCAGGATGTTCGAACGACTCAAGATACGCACGCGATTACTGGTCGCTTTGGGGTTGATGGCGGCACTCGTCATTCTGGTCGGGGCCTCAGGGAGCTTGGGGGTGCTGCACGTCGAACGCACGACGCAGGAGATCCTGCTGCGTGACGCTCACCTCGCTGAGGAAGCCCTGCAAGCGCGCGCCTCGACATTGCAGCTTCGGCGCTACGAGAAGGATTATTTCCTGAACATCGGCGCGCCCGACAAGCAGGCGGAATACCTGGTCAAGTGGAACGCCGCGCACGTGGACCTCCTGGCACGCCTGAATGAGTTGAATCGGCTTGTAACGTCCGATGCCGACCATGAAATCTTGCGCGGCATGCGCGAAGACCTGGGCGTGTACGAGGTCGGGTTCGAGAAAGTCTCGGGCGCCGTACGCAGCGGCGAGCTCGCGACACCCCAAGCGGCCAACATCGCAATCACGCACTACAAAGACGCCATTCGCCGGTTGGATATGACCGCAGGTGCGCTCGGCGGCACCGGCGACCGCCGCATGCGCGAGCGCCTGAAAATGTTGGCCGCGGATTCGACCAGCACCAATAGCCAAGTCGGCTTGACCGTGGCCCTTGCGGTTGCAATTGCAATCTTGATGAGCCTGCACCTCGCACGCAGCATCAGCGCACCGGTGCAGGGCATGCTGTCGGCCGCGCGCCGCATAGCGGCTGGGGATCTGACGAAGCCTGTGACCGTCACGGCGCAGAACGAACTCGGGGAGCTGCAGCAGGCGCTGCTCACCATCAGCGAACGCCTGAACGTGATCAACGCCGCCAACGAACACAGAACCCACTAGCCCGACACGACCGCGCGCCCAAGGCCTGCTCTGGGCCGGTAGTGCGCCAAGCGCGACGGAGCTGCGGCAGGAGCGACGCCGGCGGGATGCTCAGGGGCTCGGAAGATCCTCGTAAATCTCCGCAATCGGCAAGGTGCAACCGATCACCGGAAGGTCGACGGCACCGGTCTCATGGACGCTCTGCGCAAACGAACCATCGGGTTTTCGTTCATGCACGATCACGTGCGAGCGATCCTGTGCGATCAAGATCACGGCCTGCACACTGGCCATCAATTTGTAGCAGTCGAGCTTGGGTCCGCGATCGTCGCTCTCCGTCGAAGGACTCTGAACCTCGACGAGCACGCTGGGGTTCAGCACTGTTTGTCGGGTCTTGTCGGCCGGGTCCAACTCGAGCGGGCCACAGACTACGCTGACGTCCGCGTATGTTGCGCGATTGGCGGCGATCGAGCGGACCCGCAGGTTCGCGTCGAATACCCGACAAGGG
The DNA here is from genome assembly GCA_019695485.1 of Sorangium sp. Lineage (GTDB taxonomy): Bacteria > Myxococcota_A > Polyangia > Polyangiales > Polyangiaceae > PMG-095. Next base: position 592 of record JAEUAF010000801.1, on the reverse strand, counting down.
GCGCCGCGCAGCTGGGCACCCAGAATCCGGCTGACGTTGCTGCAAATCGCCGAATGTCTGGGCGAGCCGCCCGACATATCCAAGATAGCACCCTCCCAATACTCGATACGCGCCGGGCTGCGCTCCGCCACGTCGCAGTACTCCTCGATCGAGAAAACATGACGACGCTCGGCAATTGGAACGACCATGGCGACCCGGATCCTATCGCGACGGTATCCCACGGTCCAACCCCGCGCTCAAAGGCGGAGGTGCTTGGAACCCGGTCGCGCTCACAAAAGGCGTTGGGCGGCAACGGAAGATAGAAATCCGGAAACTGGGGCCAGCACCGCGCCGATTGGGGGGCAGTCGCGGAACGGCGCCAGGTATGCGACCGAAGCGCCGTTCCGGGTCGAACCTTATGCGAGAAAGTGCGCGCAAATGCAGCAGAAGTTGTTCGGAAAGCTAGCCATCGTCGTGTTGGGGGTCTTGCCAGCATCACTCTTTGGGGTTGCGTGCTCGAGTGATGGCGGAGGGACCGGCGCTCAAGGAGGCAGCCTATCGTCCGCGTCGGGCGGGGGCTCTGCCGCAGCGCGAGGAGGCCGGGGCGGCGACG
>JAEUAF010000724.1 GCA_019695485.1 Sorangium sp. | reverse complement strand
CGAGCTGCGTCCGCTGTCGGGGGTCGATGCAGCAGTGCGAAAGTACGTCCTAGACTCGGAGGATGCCGCGGCCTTCGTAGAGCGCGCGGCGAATTTGCTGGAATTTTGCCTGCCCCGCTTCGAGCGCGAAGGGCGCAGCTACGTCACGATCGGGATCGGCTGCACCGGTGGTCGCCACCGCTCCGTCGCCCTCGCGGAGCACCTCGCGAGCCTCCTTGGCTCACGTTTGGGGCTCGGTCTCGAAGTTTTGCATCGCGACATCGATCGCGTGAAACTGAAGGGTCTCGGTGCCGACCCAGACCACGGCGATGGTGAACCCAGCGTTCGACTAGGAGGAAGAGAATGACGGAAGCGAGGGGGACATTCGAAGTTAGAAACAAGCTTGGCCTGCACGCACGTGCCGCGACCAAGCTCGTCCAGCTCGCATCGCGTTTTTCATCCGAAATCGTGATCAGTCGCGCGGGCCAATCCGCCAACGCCAAGAGCGTGATGGGCGTATTGCTGCTCTGCGGCTCGAAGGGCACGATGCTCGATATCGAGGCGCGCGGCAGCGACGCCGACCAAGCCATCACGGACATCGGAAAGCTGATCTTCGACCGCTTCGGCGAGGACGAGTAACCGATGTCGGACCAACCTGGCCCGCCGTCCTCCACGTCTCTCGCCCAGTGCGTCGTGCTGGACGGGATTGCGGGTTCCCCGGGTTACGCGATCGGCCGCACCGTCGTCGTGGATACGCGCCGCCAAGGTGGCGCTCGGCGTCACATCCCCAAGCATGCCGCGGACGACGAGGTGGACCGCTTCACGCGGGCCGTCGAATTTGCCGCGCGTGAACTGCGTGAGGTCGAAGAGCGCACGCGCGAGCGCGCGACTCGCCTCGAAAGCTCGATCCTCGCCGCTTATCTGCTGATGGTCGAAGACGAGACGCTGCGCGATGAAGTCGAGCGGCGAATTCGCATCGATCACTTATGCGCCGAGTGGGCGCTGTCGGCGACAGTGGAAGAGATGGCCTCCCAGCTGCGCTCGGGCGGCGATCCGTACCTGGCGGAGCGTAGCCACGATTTCGAATTCGTCGGGGACCGCATCTTGGGGGCGCTCTCGGGCCGCGCTTCGATTTTGGCGTTGCCCGGCGATAAAGCCCCGTGCGTCATCGTGGCCCATGACCTGTCGCCCACGGAAACCGTCGGGCTGACCCGAGACCGCGTGCTCGGCATCGTCACCGAGGTCGGCACTCGCACGAGCCACACGGCTATCTTGGCGCGTGCCCTCGAGATCCCCGCAGTGGTCGGGGTCGCTGGGCTGCTCGGCCGCGTGGGGGACGGCGACGTGGTCGCGGTCGATGGCGTGCACGGGCGCATCGTCGTCAACCCATTCGCTGAGCTGATGGCGGAGCACGAGGGCCGCTCGCAGCGCTTTCAGGCTGCCGTTCTGGCGCGTCAAAAGCTCCGCGATCGGCCAATTATCACGCGCTGCGGCGTGCCGATCGAGCTGCGTGCCAACATCGAACTGCCGAGTGAAGCCGAGGTCGCGCTATCGCAAGGGGCGCGCGGCATCGGCCTTTATCGAACCGAGTTCCTGTACGTCGACCGCTCGTCTCCTCCAACGGAAGACGAGCACTACGAGACCTATCGGCGCGTGATCGAGGCGGTGATGCCGCTGCCTGTCACGCTGCGCACCTTCGATATCGGCGGCGACAAGTTCGTGTCTTCGCTACAGCTCCCGATCGATATGAACCCCGCGCTCGGCTTGCGCGCGGTGCGGCTCGGGTTGGCTCGCCCCGAGCTTCTGCTCACGCAGTTGCGCGCCATGATTCGCGCGTCTGCACATGGCCCGCTACGGGTGATGGTGCCGATGATCGCGTCAATCGGTGAGCTGCGCGCCGTGCGTGCACTCTTCGAGCGCGCACGCCAGGAAGTCGACGCCGCCGGCCACGCGCGGGCCCCACATATTCCTCTAGGAATGATGGTGGAGGTCCCGTCGGCGGCGATCATGGCTCACGAGTTCGCCCGCGAGGCGGAGTTCATGAGCATTGGCACCAATGACCTCGTCCAGTACGCGCTCGCCGTCGATCGCTCGAGCCCGGAGCTCGCGTATCTGGCCTCGTTCTTCGACCCTGCGATTTTGCGATTGATCGCCGGCGTGGTCCGCGCTGGCGCCGACTACCAACGCCCGGTCACTTTGTGCGGAGCGATGGCAAGCGATCAGCTTGCCTCGGTGCTGCTGTTGGGGCTTGGGTTGCGGGAGCTCAGTATGGAGGCCTCCGCGATCCCTGCGATCCGCGAGGCCATCGCCGAGGTCACCCTGGCCGAGGCCGCCGACGTTTCGCGAGAAGCTGCGGCGCTGGTTACGGCCTCTGAAGTAGAGCGCTGTCTGCTCGACCGCTTCGCTGAGCGACTCGACATCGACTAGCAGGGCCTTCGAGTCCCGCGGATTTCTCGATTCGCTGCTGCCATGTAGGCCTCCGGGCCGGCGCCCGCCGAGCAGTCCAGGCCTACGGAGTACCTGCTGGAGTAGAGGAGGGTGCTCAGGATGGAATTCCACAGTTGACCGATCGATCGCCCGGCGTATACTCGGCGCCCCAAAACAACCCCGAGAAGGAACGACAGAACAATGCCCCTCCAGCCCGAAGCCAAGCAGGGCGTCATCACCAAGTTTCGTCTGCACGAAGGCGACACGGGTTCGCCCGAGGTTCAGATCGCGCTGCTCAGCCAACGCATCGAGTACCTGACGGATCATTTCAAGGTCCATAAGAAGGATCACCACTCGCGCCGCGGACTGCTGAAGCTGGTTGGCCAGCGTCGCCGTCTGCTCGACTATTTGAAGCGCTCCAACGTCGAGCGTTATCGTACCGTCGTGGGCTCGCTGAGTCTGCGCAAGTAAGCGCAGGTCTTCGGAGTCTGGCTTCCGAGGGTGAGTCGCCGAACTCCTTCAACTTCGCCTCGTGCCGCCGACTGCGTCGACGGTAGGAGTCGAGGCTGAAGACGACGGCACTCACGCTCGGCGTTTTTTGCCGCACGCAGCGGCAAGCTTAGCGCCAAGGAGCGCAAATCACATGTTCGTTCGTGAAACCGTCGTCGTGGGGGGGCGTCCTCTCACGTTCGAAACGGGCCGTCTGGCAAAGCTTGCCCACGGCTCGATGCTCGTCACATTTGGCGAGAGCGTCGTTCTAGTTACCGCCGTCTCCACCGATGAGCGGCCCGGCATCGACTTCTTCCCGCTCACCTGCGAGTACGTCGAAAAGACCTACGCCGCCGGCAAAATTCCGGGTGGGTTCTTCAAGCGCGAAGGTCGCCTGCGCGACGTCGAGGTCTTGGCCTCGCGTCTCATGGACCGCCCGCTGCGTCCGCTGTTCCCGGACGGCTTCAAGAAGGACACGCAGGTGATTGCCACCGTGCTCTCGTCGGACAAGGAAAATCCGACGGACGTACTGGCTATGTGTGGCGCCAGCGCCGCCCTGCATGTCTCCGACATTCCTTGGGACGGGCCGGTCGTCGGCATTCGCGTCGCGCGCATCGAGGGCGAGTTCGTGGCGTTCCCCACGTTCGAGCAGACCGCCAGCGCCGACATCGACTTGGTCGTCGCGGCCGCCAAAGACGCCATCGTGATGGTCGAGGGCGGCGCGGACGAAGTGTCCGAGGCCGACCTGATCGACGCATTGATGTTCGCGCATCGCCAGGCGCAGCCGATCATCGAGCTCATGGACCGCATGCGGCAGGCTGTCGGCAAGCCGAAGCGCGTCTTCACCATCCCGAAGCTCGACGAGAACATAGCCAGGCGTGTCGCCGAAATTTGCGACCCCGAGCTGAAGGTCGCGTGCGTTATCCGCGAAAAGAAGGCGCGCTATGAGACCTACTCCAAGATCAAGGAGCAGCTCATCGCGAAACTCGTGGCTGAAATCTGGCAGGAGCGCTTCACCCAGGTGGAGAAGCTCGTCAAAGAAGAGCTCGAGAATCGCAAGGCAGTGGTCGTGCGCAGCATGGTGCTGGACGAGGGCAAGCGCATCGACGGCCGTGATACGCGCACGATTCGCCCCATCAGCTGCGACGTGGCGCTCTTACCTCGCGTACACGGTTCGGCTTTGTTCCAACGCGGCGAGACGCAAGCGATCGTGACCGCGACGCTCGGCACCTCGAGCGATGAGCAGAAGATCGACGCGCTCAC
>JAEUAF010000628.1 GCA_019695485.1 Sorangium sp. | reverse complement strand
AGCCACCACGACGGCGTGCGATGCCACCTTCAAGGTGGGCAACGACGGCTTCGTGCGCATGCCGGCCAAGGGCGGAGCGTGCTGGCACGGCTACGCGTTTGGCGGCGGAGACACGACCAGCATGGTCACCTTCCCCGGCGGCGCCAAGGACTTCAGCATGTCGATGGGCGTGCTGGAGCTCAAGGGGACCGTGGGTTCGGCGACCGCAGCCAACAGCTACGCCGGCAACGTCTATTTCGGGTTCAACATCGGCCAGGCTGCAGGCTCGTCGACGGTTGGGACGGTGACTCCCACCGGCACCTCGCTCACCGTCACGTGTACCGGCTGCGGTACTCCCCCAATGCGCGTTCAGCTTCAGGGCGTCGGCGGCGGCACGGATGCCACCAAGCGCTGGTGCGCGAACCTCACCAGCGGGACCGCGCTCCCCTACGCGATGTTCAAGACAAACTGCTGGGACACCACGGGCACCGCCTACGCGAATCAGCCGCTCGAAGCGATTCAGGTCACGATTCCTGGCGCTGCGGCTTCGGCCGCGTTCGATTTCACGGTGACGAGCGTCACCGAGAACTGAGCCGCTAGTCCACCACGTCGACGCGACGTGATTGGTCGCAGAACCAGAAGCCCCGGCCGGAAACGGCGCGGGGCTTCTCACGTTTGTGTTCGAGTGCACGCCTGACCTCGGCCGCCGCACACCTAGGCCGCGCCGCACCCACCTCGTACGACCCGCGACGCCGGCCAGCCGCGGATCAGCCAAGTCTCTCGCCGCCACTTCGCGCGTGTTTTAGGGGCGGAACCGCAATGCCACGCGCTACCACCTACCGAAATTCGGCGGGGAGCCGTTCAAGAAATCAGGCAACGTGTCCGCGCTTAGCCCACCTCGTAGTCGCCGAGCCCAACCTGGAAGGGGGCAAGACTCACGTTTCCCGAGGCAGCGGCTTCTGAATGGCCTATGGTTGGAGGCGCTGCCGTGAAAGCGAAGCTTCTTCTCATCGACGACAGCGAGGCACAGAGCAGCCAGATCAGGCTCACCCTCGAGCGGCTTGGCTACGCCGTCGAGTGGGCATCGTCGGGCGTCGAAGGGCTCAAGCTGGCTCGGAGTTCGCGCCCCGACTTGGTGCTGCTCGACGTGGTGATGACGGACATCGACGGCTTCGCGGTGTGTCGCTGGCTGAAGATGAACGCCGACACACGCGAGATCCCGGTCATCATGCTGACCGTGCGCAACACGGTGGCGGACCGAGTGGAGGGGCTCAACATCGGGGCTGACGACTACTTGCCCAAGCCTTTCCAAGACCAAGAGCTCGAAGCGCGCATCTTTGCCGCGCTTCGCGTGAAGGCCGCGCACGCGGAACTGAAAGAGCGGAACCTGCAGCTTGAAACCATGCTGCACCATGTCGAGGCGCTCGCGATCACCGACGCCCTGACGGGCCTCTTCAATCGACGTCGCTTTGCGGACGTGCTGAAGCGGGAGTTCGCCGTCACCAAACGCTACAAGAACACGCTGAGCTGTTTGATGATCGATCTCGATCACTTCAAGCGCCTGAACGATTTGTTCGGACACGACGCTGGCGACCAAGTCCTTAAGGAAGCCGCTCGGCGTATTCAGACCAGCTTGCGCGAGGTGGACGTCCCCGCGCGCTACGGCGGCGAGGAATTCGCCATCCTGCTGCCGCACACCGGCAAGCTCGAGGCGTACATCGTGGCCGAACGGCTGCGCAACGCCATCCGTAGCGCGGAATTCAACTTCGGTGGCGAGCGCACCGTAGTGACGGCCAGCATCGGTATTTCAGGGAATATCGACGTGCCGACGGGCCACGCTGACGACCTCGTGAAAGCCGCGGACCTGGCGCTTTACGAAGCCAAGCGCCAAGGCCGCGATCGAGCCGTTCTGTTCGACGACCGCACGAGTCTGCCCCCGAATTCGATGCGCTGAGCGGCTAACCGCGAAGCCGTATCGGAGCGCACACCGAGCGCCGCTCCAGTTCAGAACGTGCCCATGAGGCCGACGGTTGGGAAGCCGAGCGCGAAGTGGTTCCAGTTCGTACCATTGGGGTCGCGGCTGCCCGCGAACCCGAAGTCGAGCGTGGGCCCGAACAGGATGCCCCAACCCGGTCGTGGCGTGACCACGAACATCGCCTCGGCGGTCAGGCCGAAGAGCGAACCATTGTCAGGCTTGATGAAGGTGAAACCACCGCGCGGCCAAAAGCTGAAAATCGATGAAATCGGGATGACGTAACCGACCCGCGGCGAGAAGATCACGCCGCTGCGATCAGGCGTGTTGGTGCCGGATTCGCTGAAGAAGCCGAGCGACCCGCCCAGGCTGAGCCGATTGATGATGAAGCCGTCCACGGCCGCGCGCGGCACGTGAAACGGGCTCGAGCTCGGAAGCCACGCAAAGCCCACCGCGGTGCCGCTGTGCGTGTCCGTGAGGTTGTTGCGAGTGTATTCTTCGTGCCAATAATGGAGGCCGAAGGCGCGCTCGATCGCCACGGAGACTTTGCCTGCCGCGTAGTAATCTTGCGCGTGCGACGGGGCAGTCGTGAAGAGCGCCGCGCCAAAAGCCGCGGCCGCCAGAGCGAAGGGTGCAGTCTGTCGCATCATGCGAAGGTTATCCCTCCTCCTCGGGGGCTGATTCAACCGGATTTCGAGGCGGCCTCCCCAACGCCAGGCAAACCGCTGGGGCCGACCCGGCCGAGTCTCACCGGCGACGCGCAAAGCAGTTTTTCAGCGGGCCGTGAACCGTGATAGAAAATCGGCGTGCGACGCCAGATTTTGCGAGGCTTCCTGGGCTTGGGCGCGACGTGGCTTTTTGGCTGTGGCAAAAAGGCCGCCGATCCGCAAAAGCCGAGCGCCGCGCGCTTGCGCATCGCGGTGATTCCGAAGGGCACCACACACGAGTTTTGGAAGAGCGTGCACGCGGGCGCTGCCAAAGCCGCGCAAGAGCTATCCGTAGACATCGTCTGGAAGGGCCCGCTCAAAGAGGATGATCTGAAGGGCCAGGTCGACGTCGTGCAGTCGTTCATCGCCCAGCGCGTTTCGGGGATCGTGCTCGCTCCGCTGAACGACAAGGCGCTGGTGGGCTCGGTCAACACCGCCGTCGAACAGAAGATCCCGGTGGTCATTTTCGACTCTGCGCTAGCGGGCGGTAACATCGCAAGCTTCGTGGCGACGGACAACCGCGCCGCGGGGCGGCTCGCCGGTGAGCGCATGGCCCAGCTCTTGGGCGATAAGGGCAAGGTGGTACTGCTGCGCTATCAGGAGGGTTCGGCGAGCACGCACGAACGGGAGGAAGGTTTCTTGGAGGCCGTTCGCCAGCATGCGGGGCTCGAACTCGTCAGCGACAATCAGTACGGCGGCGCCACTACCGAATCGGCCTTCGCCGCATCGGAGCGGCTGCTGCTCTCCAAGGTCGCCGGTAGCGAGGCGAGCACCGGCGTGTTCACACCCAACGAATCAACGACGTTCGGCATGTTGCTCGCGCTTCAAAAAGCCAAGCTCGCCGGCAAGCTCAAGTTCGTTGGCTTCGACGCGTCCGACAAGCTCGTGCAAGCCGTGCGCGTCGGCGAGATCGACGCGCTGGTGCTGCAGAACCCGTTCAACATGGGTTATCTATCCGTCAAGGCGATGGTGAGTCACTTGCGCGGCGCGGCCGTCGAAGCGCGGACGGACACGGGCGCCAAGCTCGTCGACAAGGCCAACCTCGATACGCCCGAAATCAAGGAACTCGTGAAGCCCGACCTCGCCAAGTGGCTCGGCAAGTGAGGCAACGCGGGCGATGCGGCTCTCGCTGAGGAGCGTCGACAAATCCTTCGGCGTCACGCGCGCGCTCGAGAACGTGAGCTTCGACGTGCGTGCGGGCGCCGTGCACGCTTTGCTCGGGGAGAACGGCGCTGGCAAGAGCACGCTGATGAAGGTCGTGGCCGGCGCCCTGCGCCCCGACAGCGGTAGCTTGCTGCTCGACGGCGAGGCCTTCGATCCGACCGAGCCGAGCGAGGCGCGTCGCCGTGGCGTCGCCATCGTGTACCAAGAGCTCAGCGTCTGCCCTCACCTGAGCGTGGCGGAGAACATCCTGCTCGGGGTGGAGCCTCGCCGCTTCGGCTTCATCTCGAAGCGCGCGCAGAACGAGCGCGCCGCGCGCGCCCTTTCGCCGCTACTGCGTGGCCGCGCGAGCTTCGCGCTCGACGCTACCCTCGGCTCGCTCGCCGCTGGCGATCGCCAATTGGTGGAGATTGCGCGCGCTCTCGCCGCCGAGAACCCGCGCCTCCTGATCCTGGATGAGCCGACGAGCAGCCTGTCCGGCGACGCGGTGGCGCGCCTGTTTGCGGCGATCCGCGAACTTCGAGAGCAGGGAATTGCGATCCTCTACATCTCGCATTTTTTGGAGGAAGTGCGGCAAATTGCCGACGATTACACGGTGCTTTGCGACGGGAGGCACGTGCAGAGCGGCCGCGTCGCCGACACTACGAACGACGGGCTCGTGATGGCCATGGCGGGCCGGGCGATCGCGCCTCACGAGCGGCACCCACGCGAGCGCGGTGAGGTCGCGCTACGCGTGAAAGACCTAGCGGGCGAGCGTCTCCCGCTCGCCGCCAATCTCAGGCTCCACCGCGGGGAGGTGCTCGGCATCGCGGGGCTAGTCGGCTCGGGTCGCAGCGAGCTCTTGCGCTGCATATTCGGGCTGGAGCAAGCGTCGCGCGGTGAGGTCAGCGTCGGCAATCGTCCCACGGCAGGCAACCCGCGCCGCCGCTTGGCTGAAAGCGTAGGTCTCCTCAGTGAAGACCGCAAAGGCGAAGGCTTGGCGCTCGGGCTCTCCGTTTCACAGAACATGACACTCTCCAAGCTCAGCGCCCTCACCCGACACGGCCTGCTCTCAGCGACACGCGAGCGAGAGGTCAGCCAGCATTGGATCGCCCGGCTCGGCATTCGTTGCCGGGATGGCGCCCAACGCATCGCGGAACTTTCGGGCGGTAATCAGCAAAAAGTAGCGCTCGGGCGGCTCTTGTTCCACGACGTCGACGTGCTCTTGCTGGACGAGCCAACGCGCGGCATCGACGTGCGTAGCCGCGCGGAAATCCACGCGCTGATTCAAGAGCTCGCGGAACGCGGCAAGGCCGTGCTCTTGGTCTCGAGCCAGTTGCCGGAGCTGTTCGCCGTATGTGACCGCATCGCGGTGATGCACCGCGGCGTGCTCGGCGAGGCGCGCCCAGTCAACGAACTTTCCGAGCATGATCTGCTGTTGGAGGCGACCGGCGCATGAAGCGATTTCTGGTGGCTGGTCGCACAGACTTCGTGCGCCGACCCTGGTTCGGCCCGCTCTTGGCGCTGCTTTCGCTCTACGCGCTGTTCTCGTTCATCTCTCCGCAGACCTTCCTCGGCGCCACGAACCTGCTCACGATGGCGCGCCAAACGGTGGTCGTCGCGATTTGCTCGCTGGGCATGACCTACGTAATCATGCTGGGCGGTATCGACCTCTCGGTCGGTTCGGCGGTCGCGCTCACGACCGTCGTCGTGGCGCGTGCGCTCCAAGCCCACGCTCCCCCGTTGGCCGTGATTGTTTTGGGCCTGACCGTGGGTGGGCTCACCGGACTCATCAACGGCACACTCGTTACGGCGCTCGGCATCACGCCGTTCATCGTGACACTCGGCACCATGAGCTTGTTGCGTGGGGCCGCCAAAGGGCTCTCTGACGAGCAAAAGATCGACGCCGATCCGCGCGGGATCGACGCATGGATGAGCATGCCCGAGCACGGCCTGCTCCCGCCGGGAGTCTGGATCGCGCTCTTCGCAGCTATCGTGGCCGGGGTGGCGCTGAGTTCGACCGTGTTCGGTCGGCACGTGGTTGCGGTCGGATCGAACGAGCAAACGGCGCGGCTCTGCGGGGTGCCCGTGGCTCGCGTGCGGATCCTGGTTTACACGCTGGCCGGCGTGCTGGCTGGGCTGGCCGGAGTGCTCGAGTTCGCGACGCTCACCGTGGGCGATCCGACCGATTCAATCGGCCTCGAACTGGAGGTGATTGCCGCCGTCGTCATCGGCGGCGCTTCGCTCTCAGGTGGGCAAGGATCGATCGTGGGGGCACTGGTCGGCGCGCTGTTGATGACCGAAATCAAGACCGGTTGTACTCACGTCGGACTACCGAACTGGGTTCAAGAGATCTTCACCGGAGCCATTATCGTGATCGCCGTCGCGCTGGATCGCGTACGCAAGAAACCTGGCTAAGCGCGCGGCTCGAAGCGGGCAGCGCAGCCGAAGCGCACGCTCAGCTCGGCAACGCGCCACTCTGGAGAAGGCTCCTGGCTCGCTCGGCGAGACCCTGAATCACCGCGTGAAAGGTGCGAACGTGAGCCACTTTATGGGCACCAACGCGCTCGGCGATGGCGGCCACGATCGCCGGCACCTGCGCCGTGCCACCGGTGAAGTAGACGCGATCGAGCTCGTCGGGGCCGACGTTCGCATTGGCCAGCGTCTCCTCGAAGCGGCCCACGATGCGCTCGATCGTACGGGCGGCGGCGCGTTCGAAGGCCGCGCGTGAAACTTGTTCCGTGATCTCGATGCCGGGATAGCTAAATTCGAAGGCGGCCGAGTGCTCTGCGGAGAGGGCGCGCTTCACGGCGTCGATCGCCTCGAAGACCTGGAAGCCAAGCCGATCTTCGACGAGGCAGAGCAGTCGGTCCATGCGCTCGCGGTCCTCCTCCTTCAGCGCGAAGCTCTTCACGGTCTTCAAGAACTCGAGCACATCGCGGCGGTCGAGCAGACCGAGCTCCGCGGGAGAGCACATCTTCTCGAGCAACGGCTTCGGAAAGGTGAGCACGTTTTCCCCGAATGGCATGCGGTAGGCGACGCGAGCGCCGAAGTACGGGGACACGTGATCGCGCATCAACGAACCGTCGAGCGCGTCGCCGGCCACGGCCACGCCGCCCACGGCCAGCACTTCGGTGCGGCCGCCGCCGAGCCGCGCCACCGTAAAGTCCGAAGTGCCACCGCCCAAGTCACACACCATGACAAGCTCGGTCTCGGCCTGCTCGTCGGCGCAATCGAGGGCAGCTGCGACGGGCTCTTCGCAGAGCACGACGCGCTCGAACCCTGCCAACGCGGCCGCCCGCTCGAGTCGCGCCGCCGCCAAATTGTCTGCCTCGAGCTCGTCCGAGAAGCGCGCAGGGCGACCTATCACCGCCACGCGCACGTCCGTACCCAAGACGCGATTGGCGCCTTCACGCAGATGCCGGAGTACGATCGCCACGAGCTCCTCGAGCGAGTACCGGCGGGCCCCGATGCGCGTCTCACTGAACGTCGCCGCTGGTAGAAAGCGCTTGATGGAGCGAATCAGGCGCCCGCGCATGCCTGACTCCGCGTAGCCGCGCAGCGCCGCACCCCCGCAGAGAACCTGGCTCTTCTCTTCAGGGAAGAACAGAATGCTGCGAAGCACGCTAGGATCGCTCGCGAACGCATCGATAGCGAGCGGCGGCCAGGTGCGCTCCGCGTTCGCCGCCGCGACGAGCGAGTTGGTGGTACCGAAATCGATGGCGTAGGCGAGCGGCGCGGAGGACATGCCCCCGCGTTCTGCGCTTTTGGTGGCGCGTTTACAAGCTAGCGAATTCGTGAGAAACTCACGCCGGCTCTCGGGAGGTGAAGAATTTGGGGACCAACTGGCCGCAGCCAACTGAGTCGACCCGTTGCCGGCAACATGACTTGGCCGTCGGCCCCGACGGGCAGTGCGTGCTCTGTCGCAAATCGGTGCGGCCTGCCGCGCGCGCTGCGGGGCTCTCGCGACTCCTGCTTTGGTTAGGTATTCCCGTGCTTGGAGTGGGGATTTGGGTCGCCCTCTCGGCTGCGAAAAAGCCTGGAGCGGACGCGGCCATGACTCCCGCGCCTCCGCTCAAAGCCAGCCCGCGAGCCTTGCATTTGGAGCTCGCGACGCGCGATCCGCGTGGACTCGCAGCGGAGCAGCGCCGCCGTGGCGCGACAGACGTGGACCTTGACTACGCGCCGCAACAGCAGTCGTTCGAGCTGCTGGCGCCTCCGTCAGCGAACGGCCAAGCGCTCGGCTTGCTGGTTTGGCTGAGTGCCAATGCGAGCGGCGCCTTGCCGGATGCCGAATGGCAACGCGTCCTGTTCGAGCGTCGGCTGGCGTGGATAGGACCGAACCACGTGGAGAACGGGCAGCCGAGCTCAACGCGTGTCGGCCTCGCTGTCGACGCCGTGGCCCTCGCGGCACAGCGCTTTAGCGTCGATCCCGAGCGCGTCTTCCTGTCTGGATTTTCGGGCGGCGCCAAGGCCGCGTTTCGCACGCTGCTGCTCTATCCGGAGCTTTTTCGGGGCGCGATCCTAAACTGTGGCCTCGACTACTTCCGCGATGTGCCGGCCCGGTCGGCGGGTGAGGGCAAGGTTTGGTTCAAGCGCCTCAGTGCCCCCAGAGATCTCGAACTTGCCAAGTCGCGCAGGCTTTACGTGATCACCGGTTCGGACGACATGAACCGAGGGCAGATCATGGACATTCATCCAGCGCTCCTCGAGGACGGCTTTCAGAACGTGGAAGTGGCGCTACTTCCAGGCATGGCGCATCAGACCCCCGCGAGCGCTGATTTCGCGCGCGCTCTCGACTGGCTCGAACGACGCTAGGTGGGTTGTGCGCTGGCTCGCGCGATGGTCGGGCGCGCGGTCGTTGGCACCGTGCAGAACAAGGTTCATCCACGAAAGGCCAGTGGGCGCGGACCCCGGTGTGGAGGCCCACTCCGTTTGTTCGAACCACACGTGGTTTTTTCTGCTTCGTTTACATCGCTTCCTACTCCCAGGCGTTGCCGGGCGCACTGGTCCGCCTATACGCAGCTGGCTTTTCTGAGCCGCTACTGACGAACGCTGCGTGAGAAATGCCAATCGTTTCATCCCGCGTCGTCAGAAAAGTTACCAAGGACGGATAGACGGTCGTCGTGGTTGAGTGAACGGACATCCCGCAAGCAAGCTTGCTCGCG
>JAEUAF010000596.1 GCA_019695485.1 Sorangium sp. | reverse complement strand
GCGTGGCCGACGTCACCGCGCTGCAAGCCGCAACGGCCGCTCCCGCCCAACCCGCCGCGGCCGGGAGCGCCTCGACGGCTGTCGCTGGCGCCGCTCCCGCCGCGGCCCAAGAGGATCCGCGTTGGCTCAACGTGAAGAACGTGCTCGCCCTGCAATCGTTCGGCGGTTCACTGCCACGCTTTCGGGAGTGTTTGACGGATCGCTGGAGTCGCTGGAGCGAGTTCTTTGCGCAACGTCAGATTGGGACTTGTCCGCACTGGAAGCGCGTCGAGGTCATTGGCCAACCCTCGAAAGCGGGCAGCCAGCAGCTCTCGAAGTTGCGCCCCCGCTTTCCCTATATCCCGAGCGGTTTAAAACCCGGGGAGATGCTGCGGGTTGGCCCGGACGCCCCCGCGCAGCGCATGCCCGCGCCGCTCGACCCCGCAGTGAAGCCCAGCGCCGACGAGCGCTTCGCCGACATCCAACTGCCCGTCGAGACCAACGTCATTTACGACGTTGGCTTCCGCGACGGAGAGGACGCTAGCAAATGCCTCGACCCGGCGATGTGCGCAGCCCAGTGCGCCGCTGGCTTGCCGGGCTTCGTGCTGGCCGCTTCCGGCACACGAGTGTCGACCGATCCCATCTACTGGACGGCGCCAGACTTTTACAACCCTGCGTGTCCAAACAACAGCACCGACCCGTGGTGCCCGGTGGACTACGTGCATCCGATGTCGCGTCACAACTTCCCGCCAGGCGATATCTACGGCGACCCGAATCGCGCGCGGGCGGGGGAGCACTGCACGCGCTGGAATTCGGCGAACAATGCGCATTACGAGGTCGATCTCCAATTGGAGTGCGACTCCACGAACATTTGTCTCGCGCGCTGCGGTCCGCTCTAGGCGTGAGCTCGGGGCGGGGCTCGCGTGGGGCTTCATGCTAGCCTGCGCGCCCCGTGCCAGAATCCACGCCCATGCGCATCGCTCTCGGATCGGACCACGCCGGCTTCCCGCTCAAAGAGCGGGTCAAGATCCTGCTCGAGGAACTGGGTCACGAAGTCGTCGATTTCGGCTGCTTCAGCGCCGAGCGCTGCGACTACCCCGACTACTGCCGCCCGGCGGCGGAGGCGGTCAGCAACGGCGAGTGCCAGCGTTGCATCGTCTTCGGTGGTTCGGGCAACGGCGAGGCGATCGTCGCCAACCGTGTGCCGGGCGTGCGCGCGGCACTCTGCTGGAACCGAGAGACCGCTCGCTTGGGGCGTGAGCACAACGACGCCAATGGCCTCGCTCTCGGCGCGCGCACGATCGACGAGGCTCTGGCGCTCGAGATCGTGCGCCTCTGGTTGGATACACCCTTCGAAGGCGGGCGCCACCTGCCGCGCATCCGCAAGATCGACGACCCGGGGGCCGCGACGGCTACCGGCTCGAGCGGCTACTGCAAGCCGTGACTGACCCGAACGACCTGCGCTAACTAGCATCCGCGCGTCATGATCGGCATCGCTCGTATTACGAGCGCGTTCGTTCGCTTCGTTCTCGTGCCCGAATGCAAGACCCAGGCGGCGACTGGCAATGGCACGGAGTGCTCCCCGAAGACCAGCGCCAGCACTTGGTTGCAGCCTTCAACTCTGGCTTTCGTTTGAACGAGGTCACGGGTGGCTTCTTCGCTGAAGGCAAGGAGGTCAAACCGCTCGTCGATCGCGCGGGCTCGCTCGTGGTCACTCGCGCCGGCGAGATCTTTTTCAGGCCGGACATGGCGTCGCTGGAGCTTCCGGGCATCCGCGTATTCTCCAGATCGGGAGAAACCTTCATCGCGATCGACTCAACACATCCATGGCAGTCGTCTCGACGAGGCGACCCACCCCGTTGTGGCCACCATCGGGCCTGCCCTCATTGCAAAGCCGTCGCGGAGGTGAGAAGAGATAGCGAACGCGAAAGATGCCGACGGCGTCCTCTCGCGATTCTCAGATGGTGCGCATTCTTTTGATCGACGCCGATAAGCGGGTTTGTCAGCTCGTGACCTACTCTCTCGGTGCGGTTGGCCACGAAGTAGCGTCGGCGCCGACCGCAGCGGAAGGCCTGGCCCTGATTCGTCAAGACTGGCCAGACTTGGTGATTAGCGAGCTCTTTTTGCCTGACGCCGCGGGTGGGGCGCTCTGCCGATCGTTGAAAACGGCCTGGGTACGCGGCGAATTGCCCTTGATGATTCTGAGTGATCGCAATGACGAGGCGGATCGCGTGTCCGCGTTCGAATGCGGCGCGGATGACTATGTCGTCAAACCGTTCAGTCCGCGGGAACTCGTGCTGCGGATTCGCGCCGTGCTGCGTCGAAAGGAGGCATCTTCTCCGACGTCGCCGACCGCGCACAGTGGCCTGCGTGTCAATCAGGAGGCCCACCGCACGTGGGTGGAGGGTCACGAGGTGCACCTCACCGTCATCGAATTTCGTTTGCTCACGGCGTTGCAGGAAAACCAAGGCCGAGTGCTGTCGCGCGATTGGCTCCTGGCGCACGTGTGGGGCCACGCCAACGTTTCAGAGCGAACCGTCGATGCGCACATCAAGCGGCTCAGGCTGCGCTTGGGGGTAGCAAAGGCCTGCGTCGAAACTGTGCGTGGGATTGGCTATCGCTTTGTCGACGCCGCAACGAGGCGCAGCGGGTCCTAGAAGAAGAGCGCCGAAGCTCTTCCCTCGGACGTCAGCCCGAACGGAGCTTAGCTCGTGAATCCGTCGGTCAGTCTCACGAAGCGCGATTCCGAGCCGCGTGAAGACCGTCGCCTCGACTGACCGCACCAATGACCATTCCGAAAGATGGCGAGCCGTGCTCTGATATGGCGTATTTCGCTGTCCCGCCCGAGGCGACCCTTCAAAGCTGTGTCCGCATCGTCGTCCAATCCTCAAGTGATCGCCGCGCTCGTCGGCGCTGCTGCATCTCTGATCGTGTCTGCGTTGACGTTCTTCTCGACCCGCAGCAATCAGAAGGCGGTGGAGCAATTGAGGGCTGACCTGGCGGATCGCAACGCGCAGCGTAGTGCCAGGCTCGAGTACGAGTTTGACGCGCGCAAGCGACTCTACGCTGAGTGTGCCCCGTTGCTATTCGAGCTTTCGGAACTCGCTGAGCGAGCGCTCGGCCGCATCACCGGACTCGCGCGCACCGCCGCCGCTGGCGATCTCGACGGTGCCGATAGCTGGCTCGCCCGCGGTTACTACGCGCGCTCGACCTACTACCGCTTGCTCGCCCCACTTGCAATTGGTCGGCTTTTGAGGCGCAAGCTGACGCATCTGGATCTCTCGGTCGATGCGACAACTCACTGGCAGTACTTCCTCTGCAAACAACTCGCGGACACGTTCACGGACGACTTCGATTTCGCAAAATACGCACCCGAAGTCGAGTACAGTCCACATTCCGCCGACGCCGCTGAAAGGCGGGTAAAGGAACCGAGCCGATACTGGCAGCAAGGCATCCCGCGCGGCATCCTGGACAACGCCGTCTCGTCACTCATCCGCAGCGACGCAGACGGAGACGCCCACGTCATTGAGTATGCCGAGTTTGAGACTAGGGTTCAGCAGGACCAGGACGCTGTTGCGCAGACCTTTAAGCGGATCGACTACCTGCTCACGTCATTTCACCCGCGGACGCACCCCATCCTATGGCGCATGTTGGTCGCGCAGGCGCACCTCTATCGAGCGCTGCTGCTCGCCCGCGAGAACCCACCGAGCCCGAAGCTCTGGGAAGACCTCTGGGGAGAAGTGTTTCCCGACTTTGATTGGCGCACCGAGGAAGAGCGCCGCCACGTAGAACGGGCCGTGGTCGTTCGCGCGGTTGAGATAGGAGAGCACTATGCAGCGTCGCGAAGCTCCGCGACGCTAGCGAAACTGGGTGCCCGGAGTCGACGGCGCCCTGAGTAGTTGTACCGGGGGGATACGGCGAACCGTCGCTCAAGGTCCGCCTTCGCGCGGCACACCTTGCGCAACGCGATCCAAGCTCGTGCACAACGGTCGGATATCGATGGCGTGATCGACTGCGCTCCGCTACCTTGAGGCCCAGGCCCGCTCGGAAAAGACCGTAGCCGCGCTCCGTGCCAGCCGCGGGGCGCAACGCGGGCCGCATACCGCGATACGTTGGGTTTTGAGCGGCGGCTGGCGGCGTAGTGGGGACGTTGCTGACCCGCGAACGCACGCCGACTTGCTGCTTGCGAGCTGCCCTAATTATGACATGATGAGCATCATTCTATGAGATATCCGGAAGGACACAAGGACAAAGTACGGACGAGCATTGTCAAGAATGCGGCGCGGGCACTCCGACGTGACGGTCTGGCGGGAGTCAGCATCCCCGCCCTCATGAAGAAGGCGGGGCTGACGCACGGTGGCTTCTACGCGCACTTCAAGAACCGCGATGAGCTGGTCGCGGCCGCCGTGCTTGCAGCAGCCGACGAAACAGGCTCCACGGTGCTGTCCCGAGACGCAGGTGACGTGCAGGCGACTGTGAACGCCTATGTCTCCAAGCAACACGTCGACTACCCGGAGCGCGGCTGCGTGCTTGCGGCGCTCGGTGGCGAAGGGCGTCATCAGACCGCACCCGTGCGGCGAGCGTTCGCGTTGGCCGCGCGGGGCTTCGTTAGGCTCGTCGAGCAGAAGCTTCACCCAGACTCTGCCCCCGGCACGCTGAGCGAGGAAGCGCTCAAGCTATCCGCGCAGATGATCGGCGCCATCGTGCTCGCGCGTCTGGTTGACGACGAACAGCTCGCCGAAAAACTCCTGCAAGCGGTAAGGAGCCAGGAAAACTAGGCCGTTTGCGGTCAGCGGCGGCGCCAACTGCTCGCAGTATTGAATGATAACCATCATGCAACAGTCCAAAACAGCGCCGACTGCAATCACGTCTAACCCCGAGAGCCCGCCATGACCGAGCCGAACACTCGAGCCGACGCCGCTTGGCTCGATCGCTACGGGCCCTGGGTGGTAGTTACGGGTGCATCGGACGGCATCGGCCGCGCGTTTGCCCACAGCCTGGCCGAGGCCGGGCTCAACTTGGTGCTCGTAGCGAGGCGAGAGCATGAATTGGTCGAGCTTGCCTCACAGCTAACCCGCGACCACGGCGTCGAAGGTCTAGTGGTACCCGTCGACCTAGGTTGCCCCACGGGAGTCGCTGAGCTGATCGCGCGGACCAGCTCGCTCGACGTGGGACTTCTGGTGGCCGCGGCTGGTTTTGGAACCTCCGGTCGTTTCCTCGACGCTCAAGTGGCAACAGAGCTGGAGATGATCGCCGTTAACTGCGGGGCGGTAGCGGCGCTGAGCCACCACTTCGGCTCGTGCTTCGCGCGGCGAGGCCGCGGAGGATTGGTCCTCATGAGCTCGATAGTCGCGTTCCAAGGCGTGCCGCGCGCCGCGAACTACGCGGCCACGAAGGCCTACGTGCAGACCCTGGCAGAGGGTCTGCGTGAAGAGCTCGCCCCGTTGGGTGTCCACGTGTTGGCCTGCGCGCCCGGCCCCGTCGACAGTGGTTTCGGGCGCCGCGCCAACATGAGGCTTGGCGGAGCGGCGACGCCCGCAGTGGTTGCTAGCAAGAGCCTCCGCGCGCTCGGCCGCTGGGGCACGGTGCGGCCTGGCTTCTTGTCGAAGCTACTCGGGTGGTCCTTGGCCCTGCTCCCCCGCTGGGGTCGCGTCCGCGTCATGACCGGCATCATGAGCGGAATGACGAAGCACCATGCCTGAGAGGGCTATACGCCACACCAGACCTGTTCTTCCAGAAGCCGGCACTTCGGTACGTTCGTTCGACTTCCAGACGCGGTCGCCCAAAACGTCAGTTGCCGAGGATGTCGCGCACCTTGCGCGCCAGTGCGCCGGGCGTTAGCGGCTTCTGCAAGAAGGCGCCGCCCTCGAGCGCGCCGTGATGCGTGACGCCATTCTCGGTGTAGCCCGACACATACAGCACCCTGAGCTCGGGACGGCGCGCCCTCAGCATGGCCGCCAGCTCAATGCCACTCATGCGTGGCATCACGACATCGGTTAGCAGCAAATGAATGTCTCCCAGGGTCTTCTCGGAGATCAGCAACGCCGCGTCGGCGGAGGCCGCCTCGAGCACGCGGTACCCTAGTCTCGAGAGAATGGTGCGGGTCACCGCTCGCACGTCGGCGTCGTCCTCGACCAACAGAACTGTCTCCGTGCCACGCGGAGTGCTCCGCGGCGCCTCGCTCGGGCGCACGCTGGCTTGGGTTGCGAGCACCTGCGGGAAGTAGAGCTTGAAGGTGCTGCCCTTGCCCTCCTCGCTGTAGAGCCAGATGCTTCCGCCGCTCTGTTTGACGATCCCGAACACCATCGCAAGGCCGAGTCCGGTGCCCTTTCCCTGCTCTTTGGTGCTGAAGAATGGCTCGAAGATGCATTCCTGCGTCTCGCGGTTCATGCCGTGGCCCGTGTCGCTCACTGCGAGCATTGCGTGCGGGCCGGGGGTGACGCCAAGGTGTGCCTGAGCGTAGGCATCGTCGAGAATCACGTTCTCCGTTTCCAGAGTAAGGACGCCGCCGTTCGGCATCGCGTCGCGCGCGTTCACGACCAGATTCACGATTACTTGCTCCAGCTGCCCGGGGTCGACTTGCACGTTCCACAAATCGAGCGCTCCGACGAGGCGGAGATCGATATCCTCACCAATGATGCGCCGCAACATGGGCTCGATCGCGGAAAGAGCCGCGTTCAAGTTGACGACCTGTGGAAGCAGCACCTGCTGACGGCCAAAGGCGAGCAACTGGCGCGTGAGCTCGGAGGCTCGCTCGCCGGCTCGTTTGATTTGCCCGAGCTCGGCGTGGCCCTGCGCGAACGTCGCGTCGGCCAACAGCAGCTCGGTGTAGCTCAGCATGACCGTCAACATGTTGTTGAAGTCGTGTGCGACGCCGGCTGCGAGCCGACCAATCCCTTCCAACTTTTGCGAGCGGCGGAACTGGTCTTCCGTCTGTTTCAACTCGGCTTCTATTCGGCGACGCTCGGTAATATCCCGGAAATTGGCCACGATCGCGGCGACGCCAGGCTCCTCGAGCCGGTTGACGCTGACGACCTCGAGCGTCCGCCACGACCCGTCGGCATGCCTCGCGCGCATCTCGTGCTCAAAACGCCGGCCAGGGTGCGCCAGCATCTCCTGAAACAGACGTCGCATCCTCGGTAAATCGTCCGGGTGGAGCAGCGGCCAGGGGTCAGTCCCGACCACGTCCGCGACTTGGTGCCCGACGATGCGTGACAGCGATGCGCTCGCGTAGAAAGGAGATCCGCGTGCGTCGGTCAAGATAACCGCATCGCCGCTGTTCTCGAGCAGCGCGCGAAAGCGTTCCTCCCGCTTCGCGAGCTCTGCCGCCTGTTCTTGCAAATCTTGAAACAGTACCCCGACGCAGTGTTCTGGCATGGAGAATGCCCAAACCGCGAACGTGGTTCGCTCCCCGCGGGAGTCCGCGAAGCGTATCGCCGGCGCGTCCGCCGACGCCGAACGCGCGACATCGCCGTAGCGTCTATGGCGCTCAATCGGCACGTCTGGCAACACGTCCGCCATGGTGTGCCCGATGTGCTGCGAAAACTCGACGCCCGCTAGACCCGCCGCACGCGGGTTCGCATACACCAAGCGGAGCGTGACCAAGTCAGCGTCGAGCTGCCAGACTACCAAGCCCGCGGGTACAAGACGCACGAGGTGTTCAAAGGCGGCCCCCGGCGTCATTTCCTGTACGTTACGCTAGCCCGCCATCGCCGGCGAGCGGTCCCAGCCGAGTGCACATTCACGGGAGCGACATGCTTTAGCGCTAACTTGCGCCGTCAGACATTTGGCGCAGCGTCGCAGCCCGCCGCCGTCTCGCGCATCCTGAACATTCTTTCAAGTGGCAGCCTACCGGTGGTTCCGCCCGCCGCCCCACGGCTTCACCGTGGTAAGTTGCATGCGATGTTAGAGCTAACCGCGACCGCTTGCATCGATGCTCCCGTGCA
>JAEUAF010000644.1 GCA_019695485.1 Sorangium sp. | reverse complement strand
CTTCCGCCGAGCGCGGTGCTTCCGCCGGGCCCGGGGCCGCCGGCTGCGGACGCACCGCCACTGCTGGAGCGGCCGCGGCTGAAGACACCGCCGAGACCCACGCTGCCACCGCTCGCCGGCGAGCCGCCGAGGGTGGCCGTCGCGCCGCCCATGCCGGTGCTCGTGGACCCGCCGCTGCCGGGTACCGCGCTACACGGGTAAATGGGCTGGGGATTGAGCGGGGTGGGGTCTTCGCACTGACGGTCAGAGGCGCAAGCGTTCGCAATCCACGCGGAGAGGGCGATCGTTGCCCATTTGAACGAGCGTTTTCGCGATGACGGCTGTCGCATTCTCGAACCGGCAGTGCTCTGCCCGGCGCACCGGGCCCCAACAACGCGCTTAGCCTAGCACAGGGTCGTTCCGCGGCAGGAGCGCAAAACTGCCGGGGCGCGGCGCGCGCGCGACCCGGTCACCCCCTACGAATGCCAGGGCGCAGAGGCACGAAATGCCACGCAGTCCCCCTGCTGGCGCCGAATGAAGGTACCCTATGGCTCATGTTGCCGGCCTTCGATTCGGTCCTGAGCTTCTGGTTTGGCGAGCTCGACGCTGAGGGATTCGCCGATGCAGCCCACGCGAAGCGCTGGTTTCAGGGCGGGCCGGATTTCGATAGCGAGATCCGCTCCCGCTTTGCCGCGCTGCATGCGGAGGTAGAGAGCAACAAGCACGACGATTGGCTAGCTACCCCAAAAGGTCGCCTAGCCCTGGTCATTGTGCTCGATCAGTTCTCACGAAACATGTTTCGTCACACGCCTCGCATGTTCGAGAGCGATCCCCGTGCGCTCGAGGTCGCGCTCGCCGGGATCGGCGCAGGGCAGGACCGAACCCTCGCCTTCGCGGAGCGCCCGTTTCTCTACATGCCGTTGATGCACAGCGAAGCCATCGCCATGCAAGACCGCTCGGTCGAGCTGTTCACGCGCTACCGCGACGAAGTGCCAGCCGCTCGGCGGGAGCTAGCGGCTGAAAACCTGCGCTTCGCCGAGCGTCACCGCGAGATCATCCGCCACTTTGGGCGTTTTCCGCATCGCAACGCCGTGTTCGAGCGCACCTCCACCGGCGAAGAGGTGGAGTTTTTGAAGCAGCCGGGCTCGTCGTTCTAGTGCACTGGCGCGTTTGCCTATAGCGAGCCCCGGCACTTTCCTGAGTCTCGCCCCGTCCCTAGAGAGCTTTGGGAGGGGGTCTGACTCAGGGCACTAGAGAATCACATCGAGAATACGGTCGAGCTCGTCCCACGACGCATACTTGACGACGATCTCGCCCTTGCCGTCTTTGTCGCGCACTTCGATCTTGGTGCCGAGGCGCCGTTCGAGGCGTGTCTCGAGGTCGCGCACGCTGGCGGATTTTCCGATCGGGCCTTTGCCGCCGCCGGCAGCGCCGCCTCCGCTACGCTCGCCGCCTTTGCCCTTGGCTTGGCGTACGAGCTCTTCGGTTTGGCGCACGCTGAGGTGGCCCTTCACGACTTTGTCAGCGAGCGCGGCGAGCGTGGCGTCGTCGGGCGCGCCGAGCAGAGAGCGCGCGTGGCCTTCACTGAGTTCGCCATTCACGACGCGTTCGCGCACGGCGTGGGGCAGGCGCAGCAAGCGAAGCGCATTGGCGATCGTCGAGCGATCTTTGCCGACGCGCGTGGCGAGCGTCTCTTGCGTGTGCCCGTGCTCTTTCAACAAACGATCGAGCGCCTCCGCGAATTCGATCGGGTCGAGATCTTCGCGCTGAACGTTCTCGATCAGCGCAAGCTCGTAGGCATCCTTGGCCGAGACGTCGCGCACGACGACCAGCACGTGGCGCAGGTTGGCCTTTTGAGCTGCTCGCCAACGCCGTTCACCGGCGATGATCTCGAAGTTGTCGGTGCCCGGCCGACGCCGCACGACGAGCGGCTCGAGCACCCCGTGCTCTCGGATTGACTGCGCGAGCTCTTCGATCTTCTCCGCGTCGAAGTGCTGGCGGGGCTGGCCCCGGTTCGGCACGATCTTGTCGAGCGGGCACGAGAACACGTTGTTTTCGCCGTAGTTGACCGCCGGTCGGTCACTGGGGGCGCCCGGCGGCGGCTCGGGCGAACGCACCGGCAAGAGTGCGTCGAGCCCGCGGCCGAGGCCGCGCGGCATCGGCTTTTTCGGGGTCTCGCTCACGCAGGTACCTCCAAGAGCTCCCGCGCGAGGCTCAAGTAACCCTGCGCGCCCTTACTGCCGACGTCGTAGAGGAGGACGGGAACGCCGTGCGACGGCGCTTCCGAGAGGCGCACGTTGCGCGGAATGATCGCGTCGAACACTCGGAAGTGTTTGCGCACTTGATCGGCCACCTGGTGCGCGAGGCGATTTCTCGGATCCCACATGGTGAGCACGATGCCTTCCACGGTGAGGCCTGGGTTCAGCGAGCCCTTCACGCGGTCGATGGTGGCCATCAAATAGGTGATGCCCTCGAGCGCGTAGTACTCGGGCTGCAGCGGCACGATCACGCGGTGCGCGGCGCCGAGCACGTTGAGCGTGAGCACGCCGAGCGAGGGCGGGGAGTCGACGATCACGAAGTCGTACTTCGCGATGGCCGGATCTTTCAGGAGCTCGCGCAGGTGCGTGCCGCGGTTGTGTTCGAAGAGCTCGTACTCGACGGCGGTTAGATCCTGCGTGGAGGGGGCCACGTCGAGCAGCTCGATGCCGGTCTTTTGGATCACGTCTTCGAGCGTGCAGGCGCCGATCAGCGCGTCGTACACGCTGCGCGGCGCGGTGCGCGGCGCGACGCCGACGCCGCTCGAGGCGTTTGCCTGCGGATCGAGGTCGACGAGCAGCGTGCGCTTCTCCGCCGCAGCGAGGCTCGCTGCGAGGTTGACCGCGGTCGTGGTCTTGCCGACGCCTCCCTTTTGGTTGGCGATGGCGATGATGTCGGGCTTTCGGAGCATGCCTGGCGGCTTTGAGTGGAGGCTCAGATCGTCATCTAGCCGGCGTCGAGCCCAAACGTGGGGTGACCGGAGACGAGCGTTTCTACCTGGGGGGGAGGTTAGCGGCTCTTATCGAAATGTGGGCCGGTGGTACGAAATTTTGGCGGTCCAGGGAATGTCGCGTACTGTGTGAGTAGATGTAGGTGAAGGTAGTTGAGAGTGAGCGACGGACGAACCATGACGTGGAAGGAACTCAGCAAGGCGCTTCGAGCGGCCGTGCGCAGCGGGGAGCCGGGGCGAAGTAGCGCTTCGGAGAGCGCCGCGGCGCGAGTTCTGGAGCGTGGGTTTTGGCTTTCGCCCGTTCGATCTGCCGTTGCCTCCGTCCATCGGCTCGACCGCCGTCCGCCGATGGCATCCGCCCCTGACGAGCGAGGAGAGTGACGCACTATGGCACGGCTTCCCAATGGCTACATGAGCTTCGCTGACTTTGAACGACACGAGATCCGGCCCGAGATGCGCATCGGCTGGAGTGTCGACGAGATCGAAGAAACCGGCAAAGACCTGGACTTCGATATGGACCCGTTCGAGGCCTCGCTCTGGGCGGCCGAAAACGAGGACAAGGACTGAGCGTCCTTCCACACACAGACTTTCGTCCCGCGAGGGACGCGAGAAACCCATTGACCCCGCCGGATTGCCTCCCGGCGGGGTCGCTTTTTTTGTGCCGCGCGAAAGCGCGCGGAGAAGCGCGCGCCGAGCGTGACTTCGGCTCGGCAACTTCGCGATCTGCGCCGAAACGCTCGGCTTCGTGGCGAGCGGCCGCGAACACTCCTGCGCGCTTGCGAGCGCCACGCAGCGGGAATTCGACGAGCGGAGCGCGCTGGAGATGCCGGGGGAGCTTGACCTAGGCGGAGCGCTGGGTAAGGTGCGTCCCCCGGTCATGCAGGTCACCGTTCAGAGGCTTAGCCCCGTCCTAGTCGAGTTCGATGTTG
This sequence comes from Sorangium sp., assembly GCA_019695485.1. Classification (GTDB taxonomy): domain Bacteria; phylum Myxococcota_A; class Polyangia; order Polyangiales; family Polyangiaceae; genus PMG-095. The sequence continues at coordinate 2,032 of JAEUAF010000644.1, read as the reverse complement.
AGGTTGCTGCCGATCGCGTCAAAAGCGAGCTCGACAAGGCATACTCTCAAGTCGCGCGTTCTGCGAAAGTCCCTGGCTTTCGTCCCGGCAAAGCACCGCGTCGCGTGCTCAGCCACTACTACGGAGCGCGCATCCAAGCGGATGTCGTGCAACGTCTGGTGGACGAGACGTTTCCGCAGGCAGTGACGGACAACCAGCTGCAGCCGGTGACGCGCCCCGCGATCGAGCCGCAGAAGCTCGTCGAGGACGGGCCGTTCTCGTACAAGGCTCGCGTCGAAGTGCTCCCGAAGATCGACTCGGTCGAGTACGAAGGCCTGACCTCGACCCGCCCGAAGGTGCAGGTTGACGAGGCGGAGCTCGACAAGGAACTCGCCGATCTTCGCAAGTCGCATTCGACGTTGGAGGCGCCGAAAGAGGCGCGCGCCGCGAAGGAAGGCGACGTCGTTACGGTTGACTTCAGCGTTGCGGTGGCCGGTGAGGCCATCGACGATGTGAACGCCACCGACCTCGCTATCGAGCTCGGCGCAGGTCAGTTGCTGCCCGAGATCGACACCGGTGTGAGCGGCAAGAGCATTGGCGAAACGGCCACCCTCGAGGTGCCGATGCCGGCCCAACACCCGCACGCCAAGCTGCGCGGCAAGACGGCGACGTTCAACGTGGCCGTGAAAGAGATCAAAGAGCGGATCCTGCCCGCCCTCGATGACGAATTCGCCAAAGATGTGGGTGATTTCGAGTCGCTCGACGCGCTGAAAGCCGATATCCGCGGCCGCCTCGAGAAGAAGTCGAAGGAAGCGTCGGACAACACGCTTGCCGAGCGCCTGGTGCTTGAGCTGGTCAAGAAGAATCCAGTGCCGGTGCCGCCTTCGCTCGTGGAGCAACAGATGCGCATCACCGAGCAGGAGATCCTGCAGCGCGCACGCTCGTTCGGGCAGCAGGCCAACGGTGTTGGCGACGAACTGCGCGCTCAGATCCAGGGCGACAGCGAGGTGAAAGTCCGCGCTGGCCTGCTCATGGCCGAGATCGCCAAGAAAGAAGCGATCCAAATCGGCAATGACGAGATCGAGGAAGGCCTGAAGGAACTCGCGGAGCAAACCGGGAAAAACGTCGCCAAACTGCGCGTCGAGTACCGCGATCAGAAGAAGCGCGAGATGCTGGTCGGGATGCTCCTCGAGAACAAGGTGCTGGACATCATCGAGGCCAAGGCCAAGATAGAAGAGGAATAGCCGCCCGAAGCGGCTCGTCTGAGTTTGAGGAGGAACCCCCGTATGTCCAAGCGACCCGAATCCCGCGCAGACGCGATGCGCTTGCTCGAAAGCATTAGCGAGCCGGCGCGTGCGAACATCATTTATCCCCACGTGGTCGAAACCACGCACCGGGGCGAGCGCACGTGGGACATCTTCAGCCGCTTACTGAAGGATCGCATCGTGTTCCTCGGCAGCGCGGTCGACGACGACGTTGCCAACATCGTCATTGCCCAATTTCTCTTTCTAGAAAGCGAAGATCCGGACAAGGACATCCAGCTTTACGTGAACTCGCCGGGTGGCGTGGTCACGGCTGGGCTCGCGATCTACGACACCATGCAGCACGTGCGCTCTCTGGTGAGCACGATCTGCATCGGCCAAGCGGCGAGTATGGGCGCGCTGCTGCTGTGCGCGGGCCAAAAGGGCCGCCGCTTCGCGTTGCCGAATTCCCGCATCATGATTCACCAGCCCCTCGGCGGTGCGCGCGGGCAGGCGACTGACATCGAAATCCAAGCTCGCGAGATCCGCCACATGAAGGATGTAATCACCGACATCCTGGTGCGCGCGACTGGTAAGTCTCGTGACGACATCGCGCGCGATATCGAGCGCGATTTCTACATGGGCCCGGCACAAGCCAAAGAATACGGGCTCATCGACGACATCTTTGAGCCGAAAAAGAAGGGATGATGCCCTCTGGGCACGCCCCCTCGCCGGCGCGGCATCGCCGCCTTGGGCCCCCGGCCGAGCTGCCTTTGAGCTCGACGAAGGGTTACTTTGGCAATAGGGCCGGC
>JAEUAF010000511.1 GCA_019695485.1 Sorangium sp. | reverse complement strand
GCGCCCTGAGCGTCTCCACGCGCCAGCTCGTCCTGCCGATACGAAATCTGCTTGCGACAGGAGCCATCATTACGCTCGGCACGCGGCGTGCGACTCAGTACTTTCCCGCTCGCGGCGAGCCGTCGCGTTCAGGGCGTCGGACACGTGGCGGGCCCTGAGCGGCAGGACGGGGCGAGCACTGACCTTGCTAGCGACCTGGCCGGTCGCCCCCCATAACAAGGCTGTAGCCTCGCGAGCGTCGCGCGGCGCACGCCGACCGGCCAGGCCGGATCGCTGGCACCGAGAGCACGAGCCGCTGGAGGGTACTAGCGCCTACGCGCGACCGCGATCAATCTCCGTCCGCCGAACTCCCGACTCGCTCGCCCATATTGATCGCACCGATGCACGACGCCCGTGCTGAGCTCTGTACTCGCATCCGGCCGAAGACCCGCGAGAGCACGCTCGATGCGCGTCCCGCACAAGGGCACAACATTAGGCCGCTCGCGTGTTCCAGCTTGGCGCCAGGCCGTGCGTTCGTTCCCAGAACAACGATGGCTCCGTGTACGGCGGCGACGCGCACGATTCCTCCGCCCACGTATGCCTCGTAGAACTGCGCGGAGCGGAACGATCACGGCTGCCCTCCTGGACCCGTAGAGAACTCTCTCACGACCTCAATCATTCCGACAATTGCATCGTTTAGGGCATGGAGCGCTTCCGCTGGAATCCAGTACTCTTCGTGATGACGTGCACCGACGATGTGCGTCTCGTAACGTGCCAAAAAGTCAGCGCGGACGCGGAAAAGCGTGACGAACCCCTGCCCGCTCTGCTTGGCGTTCCAACGCTCGGCGATCTCGACCGCGTATTGCTCGTTGCAAACCGGATAGAAAATGGGCTGCTCCGGCAACCTCGGAGGGAATCGACGAAACCCGGACTCCGCGATCAATTCGAGCTCCCGGGCACCGACCGGGCGGTAGAGCGTGACGGCTGGCTCAGGCATCTGCCCCCTCCGTGGCGGTAGGGTTCGAGCAGTCCTGTATCATGCCGAGCCCCTGCAGTGCCTCCGACGGCGGCGAATATACACGCTCGCGCGGAACTACGAGACCCGCCGCCGGCCTACCGCGCGGCGCAACCACCATATCCGATATGTCCTCGATGGCGAGAATCCACTCGTTGGTGAACCGCAGCAGCGTCTCCCCGCGAATTCCGAGCTGAATGGCGCGACGTTCGACCCGCGCTCCCGAAGGATCGTGATCCGGATCCCATTGCATGCGCACCGCCGATCTCTTGACGGCGCGATGCCAGTCAGCCTCGGAGCCGCCGCTGCGCGCGTCGTACGTAGAGGGCACCGCCTCGCGAAGCAGCGCGTCGAAACCAGCCTTCTTCATGCGAATCGCGAGCGTCACTTCCTGATCGGCCTTCGTTCCCCAACCCGACCTGAACATCATCCACAAGAAGTTCGGTTTGATCCACGTCATCCGGGAGAACGAGAATCCGGCGCCGAATGCGCCGTGGCGGGCCGCATAACGGCCAATCTCAGGGCGATACGCCTGATAGACGATGACCGATCGATCGTCGAATTGAGCGAGAATGTGCCGACCGGCACGTGGCCAATGAGGCAGCTGCTCGACGTACGGCTCCAGGAGCAGAGTCATGCGAAAAGCTCCGGCACGAGCGTCTGTGCCTCGCCGCGAATGACCTCGGTGAACGGCGCCGAATCGGGCGCTTCCAGGTTCATGAGCACCGTATGCGCACCGGCGTACGCAGCTGAGCGCACGAAGTTCGACGCGGGCGACACCGTCCCACTCGTGCCGATCGCGACGAACAGATCGGCATCGCGCAGTGCCCGCTTGGCCGTCCAATCTTCGTGCGCGCCGATCACCTCGTTGAAGAGTACGATGTCAGGACGCACGGGCGCACCACAGCGTTCGCAGGTAGGCACCGGGCCTTCGTCGCGCTCGTCGATGTAAGGGGCCGCACCACAGGCGGCAGCGCACCGCGAACGCTTCAGAGTGCCATGGAACTCGATGACGTTGAGACTGCCCGCCTTCGTGTGGAGCCCGTCCACGTTCTGGGTGATGAGTGTGAAGGCGCCACCTCGAGTGGTGAGATTTCGTTCGAAGGCAACCAGGGCACTGTGGGCCGCGTTTGGCTGGGCATTTGCCAGCTCCTTTCGCCAGTCGCAGGTCACCGTCCACAATATCTCAGCATCAACGCCGGCCACCACACGAGAAGCGAGCTCGGAATTCGTCGTCCAAAGGCCACCAGGTCCGCGATATGGTTTGAGTCCAGAGGCAACGGAAACACCCGCGCCAGTGAGCACGACGACCTTGTGCGCCTCTCTCGCACGCTTCAAGAATGGGACGGTTGTCATGGCCTCAGCGCAGCCTTCTGCCCGACCTGACTTCTTCAGTGTGGCGCTCGAGATAGTCGGCCTCCGAGTCTAGGGGCTCGCGCGCGTCGACAAATGCGGGCGGGATCCCAGCATGCCCAACGGCGAGAGCGACGATGCCGCCGACGATGGCGCAGGTCGTGTCGCGATCTCCGAGTCCGGATACGGTGTTCCACAACGCTTCTTCGAAGTTGTCGATGTGACGTGCAGCGCACCACAATGCGAACGGAATCGTATCGGCCGAGATCACCCGACTCCCGTTCCCGAGCGCGGCGACGGCAGTGCGGACGTCATACGAGAGCGGTAGCGCGGCCGCCTTCTCGATTCCGTCGCGCGTAGCTCCTGCGGGCGTAAACCCCACGACTTCGCGCAGGAAGCTGGCCGCCTCGAGTTGTCCGGCGCCGATCTTCCAAGCAAGCGCGGCCGCCACGGCCACTGCGATCGCCCCGGCCTGCCCATCCGGGTGTGCGTGCGTGGGTTCGGCCGACGCGCGCGCGTGCGCGACGACTGCAGCGAGATCGTCAGCGAAGTAGCCACCGATCGGCGCGGAACGCATGCCGCCGCCGTTGCCCATCGATCCTTGCCCATCGAACGCGGCGCCGGCTGCTTCTCGCCATGGCTCACCGAGGTAGATCGCAGTCAAGATAGCGTGAGCAGTGCCCCCGTAGCCGCGCCGCGGATCTCGTCGGTAGCGAGTCGCAAAGCTCTGCGCGAGGGCCTCTTGGACGATGCTGCCGCGTTCACGCAAATGCTCGAAGATGGAGAGTGCCATCGCGGTATCGTCTGTCCAATACCAGGGGGTCGCGGGAATTGCCCTCGAGTCGATGAGCGACTCGACGAGCGACGGCGGCCCGAAGAACCGTTCACCGAAGGCATCACCGACCGAGAGCCCTTCGAGCGAGAGGCGAGCACGTCCCAACGGCGAGCTGTCCCCAGGCACGATCCTGAAGGGCTTCATGAGCGCCTCCGCGCGGCTTCGGCGGAGCCGCGCTTTACGAAACGGTAAACGAACGCCGGCTTCGACGCCGTCAAGCGCTTGCCGGGCGCGCGCTCGATGACCCCGTCTTCGAGCATGCGCGCGAATTTGCGGCGAAAGTTACCGGGATCTTGGAGTTTACCGCTAAGCAGCGCGTGTACGTGCCGAAGCTCTTGGATGGTGAACGTCACGGGAACCAAGCTTGCCGCGATACTCGACGCATCCAAACGAGCTGCGACGTGATCGATCGAGCGTTCGATGATCGCGGCGTGATCGAACGCTAGCTTCCCCTGGACAAGCCCGTTCACAGGGAACCAGTCCGCATGCATCGCGTCACCGCCGGCGCGGACGAGCGGAATCAGATCCGGTCGAATCAGCGCGCAGAATGCCACGCTGATCACACGCAGGCGTGGATCGCGCCCGGCACGGCCGAACGCCGCCACCTGCTCGAGCGGCACGTCCGTCGGCGATAGGTTCGTCTCTTCCTGCAGCTCACGCGCGGCGGCCGCATCTAGATCCTCGCCTTGGTCGCGGTGCCCGTCGCCGACGCGAACGAAGCCGCCGGGAAGCGCCCACGCGCCCTTGAAGGGATGCTCACCGCGTTGAACGAGCAAGACCCGCAACTCTGCATCGATGATGCTGAACGCGACGATGTCCACAGTCACCGACGGGCGCGGGAAGTCTGCCGGGCGGTACTTGCGAATGAACGCGGCTTCGTCAGCTGGGACGCGGCGCGCCGGCTTGCCTTCAACGTGCTCGACAGAGCGGCTCCGCGTGCGCTCGTGCGCTCTCGCGCCCGGCTCGGACTGCCGACGCGATTTAGAAGGCGCGTCGAGGGAAGCCATACCACCGAAGCTACGCGCACCTTAAAAGAGTTTCAATTACTTTTTCTAGTACTGTGAGACTATTTCTCGCGATCGCGGTATTTCCCTAGCAATTGGCTTCCAGTTCCGACAACAGGCACCGCCTTCTCGCGTGCACGAGCTCATCGTGTGCCCCAGCCGAACAGCGCTGGCAGCGGGCCGGTTACGTCGCAGACTGTGCATCCAAGCTATAAAGAGCGCGCGATGCACCTCAAGGGGCACAGTGACTACAGCCTGCGAGCACGCCCAACATGACCTTCGTCGTAACCGATAACTGCCAGCGCTGCCGCTATACCGATTGTGTCGCCGTTTGCCCGGTGGACTGCTTTCACGGGGACGGCGAGATGCTCTATATCGATCCCAACACTTGCATCGACTGCGGCGCCTGCATCCCTGAGTGCCCGGTCGAGGCCATCTATGAAGAAGGCACCGTGCCCGCGGAGCAAGAACACTGGCTCGCGATCAACGCCGAGCGAGCGCCCAAGCTACCCGTCATCAACGCGAAGCAGGCCCCGCTGTCCAGCGCTCCGGCGAGAGCGCGCGAGCTTGGCTTCTCCCCGATCGAGTGACGCCAGCGGCGCGGCGTGTGTGACGCCGATCAGGGCAGGATGCGCGCCGTACCCTCGCAGCTCCTTGCGGCTGAGAGGGCACGGGGCGACCGTAAGCGGTCACGCGCTGACAGCGTTTCGTGCGTCGCGTTGGCTGGACGGGCGCAGGGCTTGCGCGCGTTTCGGCCTTGGGCGCGCGTTTTCCCCCCTTGAATGCGGCATGGCACTTGCACCCGCTGAGAGGAGCGATGGCCACCGAGGTAGCACCGATAGTCCCGCCGGCAGCTCAGAACCGGCAGTCGCTCGTCGAGATCATCGAGCGGGTAAAGCGCGGCCAACGTCGGCGTTTGCTCGTCGCTTTCGCGCTGACGAGCGTGCTGCTCGTGGTCACTATCGCGCTTTGGGCTTCGTTGCGACCCAAGCCGACGCCGTTGGCTGCGCGCTTTCGGACCTCGAGCGTATCGCGGGGCGACGTGGTGCGTGAGGTCCAAGCAACCGGGCGACTGGAAGCCGTCACCACCGTGGAGGTGGGCTCGGAGGTCTCGGGCCGAATCGCCACCGTCGAGGTCGACTACAACGACCGCGTGACGGAAGGCCAGGTCTTGGCGCGCTTCGATCGCGCCGCGCTGGCTGCACAACGCGCGCAGATCTTGGCCACGCTCGCCGCCGCTCGCGCCACGCTCGAGCAAGCGAAGACGGACCGCGAGCACTCTGCGCGCGATGCGGAGCGTGCTGGCAAGCTGTTCGCGGCCGGCGTCATGAACGAGAGCGATCGAGAGAACGCGGTGGCGACAGCGCGACTCATGGAACAACGCGTCTCTGCTGCCAGCGCGCAGGTTGCCGCGCAGCAGGCAAACGCCCAGCTGGCAACGACCAATCTCGACCACGCGCTGATCCGAGCGCCCATCGACGGCGTCGTCATCACGCGCAACGTAGACCCCGGCCAGACCGTGGCCTCGATGCTGCAAACGCCCGTGCTGTTCACGGTCGCGGCCGATCTGCGAAAGATGCGCGTGATCGCGGCAGTCGACGAAGCGGACATCGGCGAGGTAGCGGTCGGCCAGCGCGCGACGTTTACGGTCAATGCCTACCCCAACCGTGGCTTCGAGGGCACCGTGACCGAGGTGCGCAACTCACCCCAGGTCGTGCAGGAGGTCGTGACCTACGGCACCGAGGTGCAGATCGATAACGGTGACCTCGCCCTGAAGCCGGGCATGACCGCTTCGGTTCACATCGTCACCGCGTCCAGTAAGGACTTGCTACGCCTTCCGGCCGCCGCCTTTCAATTCACTCCTCCGGGAGAGGTAACGCAGGCGGCTCCTGGTGTGTGGACGTTGTCAGGAAGCACGCTGCGCCACGTCGCGGTTAAAGCGGGCGTGTCTGACGGCGAGCTCACGAGCGTCCCACTGGGCACGCTGCCCATTGGTACCGCGGTCATCTACGAGCTCACCGCCGAGGGCAGGAAAGCCTATGGCATCACCCGCTGAAACACCGGCCCTCTTGTCCCTGCGCTCGGTCGTGAAAGTGTATGGCGAGGGCGACGCCTTGGTGCGGGCGCTTGACGGCGTCGATCTCGACATTCAATCCGGTGAGTTCGTGGCCATCACGGGGCCTTCAGGCTCGGGTAAGTCGACGGTCATGAGCATCCTGGGTTGCCTCGATCTCCCGACCAAGGGCTCCTACTCGATCGAGGGCGTGGCGGTGCAGGAGCTCGTGCCCGACGTGCTGGCAGCGCTGCGCAACCTGCGGTTTGGCTTCGTATTTCAACAATTCAATCTGCTGAGCCGAACATCGGCACTCGAAAACGTGGCGATGCCTTTGGTCTACGCCGGCGTGTCCTCTCGCGAACGCCAGCGACGCGCACGCGAAGCGCTCGCCGCAGTGGGGCTCGCGGGCCGCGAAAGTGCGCGCCCGAACCAGCTCTCCGGCGGCCAGCAACAGCGCGTCGCAATCGCGCGCGCCATCGCCAATGACCCGAGCATCATTCTCGCTGACGAACCGACCGGCAACCTCGACTCGAAGATGGGCGGAGAAATCATGCAGCTCATCGCCAGGCTCAACCACGAGCG
>JAEUAF010000383.1 GCA_019695485.1 Sorangium sp. | reverse complement strand
GGAGCGGTGATCGAGGCGCCGGCCGAAATCGTGAGCACGTCGTATTGCGGAACGCGCACGACCTGCACGCCTTGCCCGGTCGCGTAGGCATTCTTCAGCGCGCAGGAGAAGGTCAGCACGTTGCCATTGATGGCCGACACCTCGGCAAACTCATAGTGCCCGGCGCCACCGATGGCGCTCACCTGGCCCCAAGTGTTGTCGTTGTTTGCCGTGTTGAGCGTGGCACCCTGCATCTGAATCACGAGCACGAGATCGCCGGGCGCGAGCGGATCCGCGCCATTGGCGAGGGCCGCAATGGCGGGGACCGAAAGCGTCGTGGCGCCGAGCGCGACGTTCGCCGCAAGTGTCGTGTACTGGTTCACGACCGTACCCGCGGCGCCAATCGTGCGATTGCCGTCTACGCCAGCCAGCGCTTGCGCGCTCTTGCCGACGGACTCGGAGGCAGCGGCCGGCGCCGGAGCTTGCGGGGCTTCACCCGAGGCGCAGCCGAGCGCCAGCGCACCCAAGCTGACGAGTCCGCATAGCAGGGGCAGCGAGCGCAGCGCCGCCCGCGGCTTGTTCGCTTGCTTGTCCGACATGGCTTGCATCACTCGTCACCTTCCGTGGGGCGCTTGTCCATCGCCGTAATCTTGAATTGAACGCGCCGGTTCTTCTGCCGGCCCTCTTCGGTCGTGTTCTCGAGCAGCGGCTGCTCCATGCCATAGCCCTTGGGTTCGAGGCGCTCGGCGTCGACTTGACCGCGCTCCGTGAGCCAGCGCACGACGCTCTTGGCGCGACGCTCGCTGAGCTTCTTGTTGTAGGCCGCGGCGCCGCGATTATCGGTGTGACCTTGCACCTCGATCTTCTTGATTTCGGGGTGCTCGCGCAAAACCGCTGCGACTTGCGTCAAGAGCTCATCGCTCTGCGGCAAGATCACGTCACTCGCCGTCTTGAACTCTACCTGCTGCAGAATCACGATTTCTTGTTTGGTCACGCGCACCAGCGACGGGCAGCCGTTCTTCTTCGGGTCAGGGTCGGGCTTGCCCTTTTCTTCGGGGCAGGCGTCCTTGTCGTCCCGAATGCCGTCCTTGTCCTTGTCGCCAGGGCAGCCGTTTTCTTCCTTGTTGTCACTGGCGATCCCCGGAATGTCGGGGCAGGCGTCGAGCTTGTCGACGATGCCGTCGCCATCGCGATCGGGCGGGCAACCGTTCTTCTTGGGATCGTCGTTCTCTTCACCGGCGTCGTCGGGGCAAGCATCGAGCTTGTCGACGATGCCGTCGTCGTCGCGGTCCGCGGGACAACCATTTTTCTTCTTGTCGGGGCTCTTGACGCCCGGTTCGTCGACGCACGCATCGTCACGATCGAAGATGCCGTCCTCGTCCGTGTCGGGGCAGCCATTGCGACCCGGGTCGTCCGAGCGAATGCCCTTGTCGTCGGGGCATGCATCGAGCTCATCCCAGATGTGATCGTGATCACGATCGGAACGCGGTTTGGGTGCCTCTTGCTCTGGGGCATAGGCGAGGCTCGCCACGGCTCGCAGCGTCGGCGTACCGAGGCCATGGGTCAATCCGGGACCTGCGCCCGCGCCGACCACGATGGCACCCGCGCGAAAACGCGCACCCAAGATCGCTTCGGCGTTGGACGTGTCGCGCTGAAACGCGTTCTTGAGCGTGCTAGTGCCATAAACCTCGGGCCCAATCTGCAGCTTTTTTTCCGCCAATAGCAGACCGAGCGCAGCGCCGAAGGCGAACTCGTCACCGAGGCTAGTTCCGAGAAACTGACGCTCACGGCGAATCAAAACTCCGCCATGCGCCGCGTAGGCCACAATTCCGGCCTGCCCACTGAAGACCAACTCGGGCATGCCGCGCGCGTAGCTGTCGCCCGCAAAATGCGCGCGGTCGCCGGTCGCCGCCCACAGCGAGCCACCGAGGTCGAGCTCCGCCACACTGCGAGCGCGCCCGAGCAAGCGCAGGCGCGCGCTCAAGCGCAAATCGCCGAGCGCCACACCATTCGGCGATGCCACACTCACACCGCCCGCGGCGGGTGAGTCCCCATCCGTGAGCAGCGCCAACGGCAGATTCACTGACAGATTGAGACGATTGAACAGCCCGAGGCTCGCGCCAGCGTGCAAGAACAACTGATTGCCAACGACGCTACCGATGCGCGTGTCGCCGTCATTCGAGTAGAGCACGAGCGGCCGATACGCGTAGTCGCCGAGCAGCATCACGCGCAGCGTCGCGTCGCCGCCCGGGTCCCCGCCGGGCACCCCGAAGAAGCGGTCGCCCGCAGGCGCAGGATCGAAGCGGTCCAAGGCAAAGCGCTGCAGCGGCTGAGACTGAGCCTCGGCGAGCGATGGCACCAAGACCATCGCGGCAGCAAGAACCCCAAGGGTGAGAATGCGCGGCATCGAGACCAAGTCCTCCAGCGCCGAATCGGCGGATAACCGCGGAGACTAGTTCGAATGCCACGCATGTCGCAATCGCCTGTGTCTCTTAGTTAAGTGACTGACACCCGGCACGCTCGGCGCGAAAACGCAGCGACTCATTCGAAGGCTGCATCGGTCCGCGCTTCGCGCCCAAAGAACGAGTAGCGAAAATCGCCGCAGCGCCCACATCCCGCGAGCCTTCGAAGTAGCAACCGTGTCGGCCGCAGTGCGGAGTCGTGCGCGTCGGGGAGAAACGACCCGCAAATCTTGACGTCGGATGCGCTCGCACCCGGCCTTACCCTCGCCCCACCGGCGGCGGATCGCGCTCAGGAGGGGGTCCAGCCCTCATGAGGAGCGTCAGCCAGAGAGCAGGAGCGTCCGCCAGAGAGCCGAGTCCGCGCGCAGAAATGCCCCGGCAGCGTCACTTTGTTCCTTTGCTCTGAACCGTCCGGGACGAAGCCGGCTCTCACTAATCAGAAGGAGCCAGCATGTGCCAGCGAGTGACCTGTTCGAGTTGCGGAAAGCCGAGCTACAGCGGTTGTGGACGTCACGTGGAGAGCGTTTTGGCCGACGTTCCTGCGGCTGAGCGTTGCCACTGTCGTGAAACTAAGGCGACGAAGTCGTCCCCACCCGCGTCCGAATCCCGAGCAGGAGGCTTTTGGTCGGCCGTGTTCGGCGGCCGCAATCCACAGAAAGGGCCGTCATGAAAGCCGTAATTGAGTCCGCCGGGGGTGTTGCGAGCCGAGTTCACCTGGGCGACCACGAGCTCATCTTCGATCAGCCGGCGAGCGTGCCCGGAGGCGCCGATCAGGGCCCCTCACCGCTTGACGTGATGGCCGCCTCGGTCGGCGCCTGCGCGCACTATTTCGCCGCTGCGTTCTTGTTCGGACGCAAGCTTTCCACCGAGGGCTTGCGCGTGGAAGTCGAAGCCGAAAAGGTTCGCGATCCCATTTCGCGTTTTGGTTCGATCGCCGTGCGCGTGTACTTGCCGCCAGGTGTGCCCGCGCACTACCTGAGCGCCATCGAGCGCGCGGTGCGCGGTTGCCCCGTGTACGGCACGCTATCGATGTCGCCCACCCTTTCGCTCGAACTCGTCACGCCAGAATCCGCGAACCTGCCCGCCCAGCGCGCAGCGAGCTAGCGCGACGGCCCGAGTCCGCAGCGCGAGCCAGCAGCACAGCACTGAATATCGCTAGCAGGGCGTCTTCTACGTTCTGCTAGCGTTCAGCTTGTTTCAACTCGAACAGCAGGGCATCCGTGGCCTCGGTGCCAGTGTTTTCTCCCATGTGATCTTGAGCGGGCATGAAGGCGGCGTCGCCCGCGTCGAAGTGCCTTTCCTTGCTGGTTCCGTCTGGAAAGGTGAGCCGGCGGCTGAAGGGCCTGAGCGCGTAGAGTACGAAGGCCGGGTGATGGTGGCGATGGGTCTTCTCGCCGGGCTCGTCGTGGTAGCGCAGTACGCGCACTCGGTCGTTATCGAGCACCACATGGTACTTGTCCGGATCGGTCAGCGCGGGGTCCGGGTGCGCCTTGTCAGCGCGCTCCGCGCAGCCGATGGCCACCAAGGCCAGGAACGTCCATCGATTCACTTGCCTGCTCCTTTTTTTCGACAGCCCAGGCCGCGGTCCGCGCGACCAAGAACGCTCGCAGCGCCGAAGCCCTAAGGCGGGCGACCTCAGTCTGTGAGTAGCGCCAAAGCCATCAATGCAAAATCCCAAGGATTTACATACTCTCTATGCAATAATGCATGGATGCTCGTCTGGGATGACCTCCGCGTGTTCCTGCACATCGCGCGCGAACGCACACTCTCGGGCGCGGCGCGCCGGCTGCGCGTCGATCAGTCCACGATGAGCCGACGCT
>JAEUAF010000288.1 GCA_019695485.1 Sorangium sp. | reverse complement strand
GTGCGCGGTATTGGCGGCGGCGGAGGTGATTTAGTTCTGCCAGGCCTCCTGAAAGAGCGCATTCTTGAGGGCCACGTACTCGTGACCGGCCGGGTCTCGATGCAGCACGAGGTGCAAACGACCCTGGGCATCTCTATTTGCTTGGGCTTGACGCCGTTTCTTGTCGGCGGCGCGCGCCTTGGCCGTCTTGAGCTTCCGAGTCATGGGCTGGTTTGAACTCGAGGATGACCGTCAATGACGTAGAGGGGCAATTGGTTGCCGGGTGCCACGAAGCGAACCGCAATTTCGCGTTCGATCGCTGCTTTCAGCTGTTCGCGACTACAGACGTTGGGGTCGGAGGCGCAGGCTTGGAAAAAGACCGCAGCCTGGCCATCTGGGTTCGTATCCACCAGTCCGAACCGCACGAAGACGCGGGATCGGGCGGGGCCTTCGGACTCGGGCAGACGATCGAGTTCAGTTCTCATCATGTTGCGGACCGCGCTCACATCGCCGAGTGCCCAGCTGGCGTTTGCCATTGAAAACGGCAGCGCCGTTTCAAGAGCGCTCCGCTCGGCTGGCGAGAGCGCGGCCAGCGACGAAGCGAACGGTGAGCGTCGGCTCAGCTGACCGAGGCCCGCCGCGACCCCCGCAATGGCAAGCGGAGCGAGTGCCCACTTCACGAGTCGTTGCATCAAGGTCGACATCGTCGTTGCAATTCTTCGAGCGCAACTTGGTCGCAACGTGGCCACTTTAGCGTGCGACAGATTTGCCCGGCCTTCTCAAAGTCGGCCTTGCCGCCAGTGGCCAGGCCCCGGAGCGCCACCACCAGCTCGAACACGTCGCGATCGGCTGGTTTCAGCTGAGGGCGCACGCTGTCGACGTCGCGCGGGAGTATCGCCCAGGCGTCCGAATTCGCGGCCAGACGCTGCTCGCGCAGGACGAACCCGATGCGCGCGAGCGGTGTCGTGGACGAATACTGCCCTCGGTCTGCGAAGGCTCCACGCGCGCCGAGCACATATCCCAAGGTTGCCGCCAGCAGGTACACGCCAACGAGCGCGGCGCGGCGGCTCGAACCGCCTTCGTTCTTCTGTCCGTTCGCTTGGTTCACGGCGTCGCGGTGCTCTCTCCCACTATCGCGAAATTGCGGAGAAAATCGAAGGCAAGTCTAGTCTCGCGGATGCGGCTTCGCTAGCCAAGATGCGGATCGCGAGCGTTGACCCCCTGGTGCGCGCGCAGCGTGCATTCCGGGCCCGGCGAGCCCGTTCCGAGCCATTCTTGAGCCTCTTTGCGCAGACGACGGGCACTTCACGTTGAACGGAGATTAGTGGCCAAATTGGATGAAGCTCCAAGCCATCCCCGCTCGCCTCGCTACGCCAGCGTGTTCGGCTGCGGACTCGAAAGGGTGTCGAGTGTCCTCTTCTTCGTGTCTCGCAGTGAGTCGGAGCCGAGCCGTGAGGCCCGCCGGCTCTGCAATGTGCGCGCGTGCCACGCTTGCTCGTGAACGCCAACCGCGGGGGTTGTCAACGAGTGTGTGCCACAGGCAGGCGGGGTAGTTGCGCGCGAACGCCGACATTTGAGAAACATTAAAAGACACGATTCAGAAACAAACGAGAAAAGCTCTCGCTCGTAATCAAGCTCACCACCTTGGCCTTTGAAGCGCGACAAGCGTCGACGCTCCGGCCTGGGCAAGGAAAGGACCCATGAAGGCTCTGGATCGCGTCAGACGGTTGTTCGTTGCGTTGGCCATTTTGGGCATGACGCTCACCCTTGCGAGTGTGGCGGTCGCGCAGGCGGACACCCCGCCGCCCGCCGCTTCGGCAGCTGCGACGCCGGCGGACCTGGCGCAGCGCGTCGCCGATCTCGAGGCTTACGTGACCAATGGCGCTCCGAAAGCGCTGATCACCGCCGGCCCAGGCCACAACGCTTGGATGATGACTTCATCGGCGCTGGTCTTATTCATGACGCTCCCCGGCCTGGCGCTGTTTTACGGCGGGCTCGTGCGTCGCAAGAATGTGCTCAGCGTGGTCGCTCAATGCTTTGGCTGCGCCGGGCTCGTTACCATTCTCTGGTGGGCCATCGGCTACAGCCTGGTTTTCGCCCCGGGTAATCCGGTGCTCGGCGGGAGCAAGTTTGCGTTGCTTGCCGGCGTCACCTCGCTCCCAAACGCCGACTACGGCGCCTGGGTTTCGCAAAACGTATTCGCAATGTATCAGCTGATGTTTGCCATCATCACGCCGGCACTCATCGTGGGTGCAATCGCCGAGCGCATGAAATACACCGCGATTATGGCGTTCATCCTGGGCTGGATGTTCCTAATCTACTTCCCTCTCGCGCACATGGTGTGGGGCGTCGATGGCATGTTGAACGGCGTTTGGAATGCCAAGGCCAGCATCAAGGCCATCGATTTTGCCGGCGGAACCGTGGTTCACATGTCCTCAGGGTGGTCGGCCCTGGTGCTCAGCTTAATCCTCGGTAAGCGGGAAGGGTTCGGTCAGCGTCCGTTCCTGCCGCACAGCCTGGTGTTGACCGCGGTCGGAACCGGGATGCTCTGGGTCGGTTGGTACGGCTTCAACGCAGGCAGCGCTGTCGCCTCCGACGGGATCGCCGCCAACGCGTTCACGACCACCACGCTCGCGACTGGCGTGGCGTGCGCGGTGTGGCCTGCGCTCGAGTGGATTACGCGCCGTCAGCCCACGGTGCTAGGTTTCTGCTCCGGCGCCGTCGCGGGGCTCGTGGTGATCACGCCGGGCGCGGGTTTCGTTTCGCCAAGTGGCGCGGTCGCGATCGGCGTTCTAGCGGGCGTCGTACCGTTCTTTGCCTGCACGAAGCTCAAGAACTGGCTCGGATACGACGACGCGCTCGATACTTTCGGCGTTCACGGCGTCGGTGGCACGATGGGCGCCCTTTTGACCGGATTCTTTGCGACCCCCGACGTGAATGGAAACCTGAGCACCAATCTTTCCGGTATAGTGGGGAAGTCACTATGGCTCGAGCAGCTCAAAGCTATGGGGCTTACCATTGTGATGGCTACGGCCGGGACGGTCGTTCTCGCCTACGCGGTGAAGGCCCTATTTGGCCTCCGCCCCGGGAAAGACGAAGAAGAGACCGGACTGGACGCGACCGACCACGGTGAATCGGGTTACCATTACGAAGAGGCCGGTGGCTGAACTCCGGCGAGAGGAGATTTCATGAAGCTCATCATGGCCATCATTCGGCCCCACAAGCTCGATGATGTGAAGAGTGCTCTAACCGAGGTCGGCGTCGCCGGCATGTCGGTGAGCGAGATCCGTGGCTTTGGCCGCACCGGCGGAAAGACCGAGGTTTACCGCGGCTCGGCCTACCAGGTCGATTTCGTGCCCAAGGTGCGCATCGACCTAGTCGTGGCTGACAACCAACTGCATTCGGTTCTCGATGCTCTCGAAAAGAGCGGCAAGACCGGAAAGATCGGTGACGGCAAGGTGTTCGTGCTCAACGTCGAAGAAGCAATGCGCATCCGCACTGGGGAGCGCGGCGACGACGCGATTTAGTCGCCGAGCATCGTGCGAAGGTTCGAATAGTAAGGGCAGCCCACGTCAAGCGGGCTGCCCTTACTGATTTGAGCGATGGCTCCTCGTCAGGTTGCCGATGTTGCGCGCTTGGGTGGTGATGCAGGCGGCTCAGACACTCAAATTTTCTGCACCTGCTTCGCGTGAGTGTAACTCCATTGCACTGCTCATGACGCGGGGACGAAACTCGAATCTGTCTGCGAAACGACGATGAAATGCGGGCGAGGCTAGGCTTGAGGCGTTCGCCAATATGCACTCTGGTCCCGTGTTCTTGCTGCGTCCGGAATCGCCTGCGGCGCATCGGTCCGTCGAGCCCGCCGTGCGTACTCTGCGCCCGAAGCTCTTGCGGATCGCCACGGGACTTGCGGCTGCGCTCGCCCTTTTAGGTGTGATCTCTGCGCTGCGGCCGCTGGTGCCAGGTCCGCCCGACCTGAGCCAAGTAGCCGTGTTCTATCTGCTAGGGGTTGTGGTGCTGGCGGTCCGATATGGGCTAGTCGCCGCGCTCGCCGCCGCCGTGCTTGGCGGCCTGGCGTGCGATTTCTTCTTCGTGCCGCCGCTCTTCGAGTTTGGGATCGGCGCGCTGCGGCACGCGGTGACGCTGCTGGCGATGGTGACCGCGGGTGTAATCGTCAGCGGGCTCACCGAACGGTTGCGACGCGCGCGCGAGCGGGCTTCGGCTGCCGAGCGGCGCATGGCGATTCCGTTGGAGCTCGAGCGCGAACTCGCCGCTGCTCTCGACAGCGCGGCGATTGCGCGGGTGACGATCGGCTACTTGCATCGCGTTCTGGATCTCACGGTCAGCGTCTTTTTGTTCCAAAATGGCGAGCTCCACCAGGCGCCAGTCGAGGCGCCCAGCGCGGAGGCGAGCTCGAAGCGGATCGTCGAACAGGGGATCGCCCACGGCAAGCCGCTCTGGGATGCCATGCGAAAGACCGGCGTGGTTCCGTTGCGCTCTGCCCAGCAGAGCTTTGGTGGCGTCCTGGTTCAGCCCCGTGCTGCGACCGAGCTCGACCCCGCGGAAACGCGGCTGGTCGAGCTGTCATGCCTCGAGATTGCCCGCGCCCTGGAGCGCATCTGCCTCGCGAAGCAAGCCGAGGACGCCCGCCTACAGGCGGAAACAGAACAGCTCCGCAGCGGAATTCTGAGCGCGGTCTCTCACGACCTGCGAACCCCGCTGGCGACGATTTCGGCCTCGGCGCAGATGCTGGCGAACACTTCCGACGCGTTGAGTCCGAGCGCCCGGCGCGGCGTGTTGAATGGAATCGCGGCCCAGGCCGAGCGTCTTGGCGCGCTGGTTCATCGGCTGCAAGTGATGAGCCGCCTGGAGTCTTCCAACGTCCAAGCCGAGCTCGTGTTGGGTGACGTGGCGGACGTCGTGGCGGCAGCGGCGCGGCGCTCACGAGAGCGATTCGGCGCGCAGCGCCTGGAGATTGTCGCGCCCCGGCGACTGCCTTTGGTGCGGATGGACGCGGTGTTGCTCGAGCAGGTCTTCGAGAATCTGCTGGAAAATGCCGCGAAGTTTAGCCCCGATGACGCCCCTGTTCGCGTCGAGCTCGAGGCGGCGGGCGGATCGATCCGCGTCCTCGTCGAAGATCAGGGGCCTGGCATTCCGGACGACGAGCTCGAGCACGTGTTCGAGAAGTTTTACCGCGGTCGCCACGCAACGCGCCACGCGGGGAGTGGCCTCGGGCTCGCCATTTGTCGCGCCGTCGTACAAGCGCATCGCGGTTCGATCACTTTCGAACGCCAGCGCCCGAAGGGGGCCTGCGCCCGCGTCGAACTGCCAGCTCAACATGTTTCCGATGCAGCTCTCGCATTCCACCTGCCGGAGCCCCTATGAGGGGCCTCGATCGTCTCGAGGCGCACCCCGAGCCGCGCCACAGGATCCTAGTCGTCGAAGATGATCCGGAGCTGCAGCGCGTGCTGAGCGTCTCGCTCGCCGAGCGGCACTACGACGTGCTCTCGAGCGCGACCGGAGCAAGCGCCGTAAGCCTCGTGTTCTCCGAGCTGCCCGCGCTCGTGCTCTTGGATTTGGGCTTGCCCGACATGGACGGAGTGGACGTCGTGCGCCGACTGCGCGAACATAGCGCGCTGCCCATTGTCGTGCTCTCCGGGCGCACTGCCGAGCGGGATTTGGTCGAGGCTCTCGACTCGGGGGCGAACGACTTCGTCGCCAAACCCTACCGTGAGCGCGAGCTTTTCGCGCGAATTCGCGCTCTACTCAGACACTCCGTCGCGCAGGCACTGGGCCCGCTCGAGTTCGGGCAGATTCGCGTAGATCCCGCGTTGCGTCGAGTCTGTGTCTCCGGGCGCGACGCGAAGCTCTCCGCTACCGAGTATCGACTGTTCGCCGTGCTGCTGCGCGCTGGGGGCGCCGCCGTGACACATCGTCAATTGCTCAGTGACGTGTGGGGGCCCGCGGCGCGCTACGAGATTTCGCATCTTCGCGTCTACATGCGCTATCTGCGCGAAAAGCTCGAGTCAAACCCTGCGGAGCCGCGCCACCTCTTGACCGAATCCGGGATTGGCTACCGTTTGCGTCAGAACGACTGGGAGAGCTGAGCCCGGAAGTTCTGGGGCTCACTCGACGTGGATTGTCTTTTTTACGGTGATGAAGTCACCGGTGAACAGCGGCACGTGCACCGAGCGCATCAATGAGGCAATGCAGCTGCCAGTTTCGGTGCCGGCGAACGGCGGTCCAGCGATGTTCGCGCTGGTGACGCGTCCCGATGGCGCGAAGGTGATGGTGACCACCGCCATGCCGCTCGGATCGTTCGGCTTCTTGCAGCCCGAACTGCGCGCGGCGGCTTCCGCGAGTGCCGCGTTGGTGGCACCTGCGTCGAAGGCGATGTTGGCTGGGGGCGGCGCCAGCGCGGCGCTGGCCGGTGCGCGAGCGGGAGCCGTCGATTTCGGAAGGACCTGGGCGGGGGCACCCTTGGTTTCTCCCAGGCTGGTCGGCCCGGGGCTTTGCGGCTGAACGGGCTCCGCTGCGGGCAGCTCTGCGGGAGGAGCCGCTTCCGGCAGTGGAGGCGCGGCGGCCGCTGGCTCACTCGGCGGCGTAGCGGCGGGAGGATTTGCTGCTTCCGGCAGCGCAGCGGCGACCGAAGGCCCGACCAGGGTCGTAGCCGTCGCCGGGGGCGCGTCC
>JAEUAF010000242.1 GCA_019695485.1 Sorangium sp. | reverse complement strand
GGACGCGGCGTAGGCCTTGCCGCACTGCAGGACGCGGCACGCGAGCTTGGCGGGCGGATCGTCGTCCAAAGCGTGCGCGGTGCGGGCACGACCATCCGCGCGGAACTGCCGCTGTCAGCGCGCACCTCCATCGCCCCCCCAGGCGCCCCGCATCGGACGGAATCGCGGCCGAGGCTTCCCGCCAGCTGACGTCGTCGCAGACAGCGTCCGTCGGTGCGCTTTTCGCCGCAACGGGCGCCCCCCGCGCATGCTAGAGGAGAGGGCGATGAAGCCTTGGGTCTTGGGCCGGCTGGGTCGAGGTGGGTGGAGCGCGCTGGTCGTCGTCATCTCGTTCTTCCTGAGCAGCCGCGCCGAGGCGTCGAAGACCTACCCGGCAGAGCTCGAGAACCGCGTGCCGATGCCCTGCCCTCCGCCCTGCGTCCTCTGTCATTCGACGCCAGACGGGGGTCTCGGCACCGCGAACAAGCCGTTCGCCCTGGCCATGAAGAGCAAAGGGCTGCTGCCTGCGTCGCCCGCCACAATCCAACCGTCGCTCGACGCGCTTCGCACTGCCAAGACGGATTCCGACGGCGACGGCGTGCTCGACCTGGACGAGCTCGGCGCGGGGACAGACCCGAACGTGTCCGGCTCGGGCCCGCTCTGTAACAGTCCACACTACGGCTGTGGGGCGCAGATCGCAGCGTCGAAGCCGCGGGCGAGCGCGGAGGGTTGGCTGGTTTTGCTCGCGGCGGCAAGCTCGGCCGTTGTCTTGGGCCGCAAACGCTTGCGGGCACAGCGCTGAACTGCGATCCGTCACGTGCGCCGAGCATGGGCGAAGTGAGCGCGCGCGGACTCCGGCGCACGCACTCGCCATGAATTTTCGACAGATTGTGAAACACTTGCGCGCGAAACTCAGCCGAACGCGCGCTGCACATGACAATGCGCAGGCAGTATCGATATCTCCGAAATAGGGATATTTCCCTAAAGTAGGCTGCGCCGCTTGCCGTAGCTCCTCTCCGAGGAGAACTATGGCTTCGAGGGATCCCGCGACCGGCGTTTTGCCCGGGGAAGCCGCAGACGACAGCCAGTCGTCCGGCGAGTTTCCGATTACGACGCGCGGCCGCGGACACGAGATCCTGGACGCGCTGGCCACCGCCGTGGTCGTCGTCGACGACCGCGGACGCATCGAATTCGCGAACCAGCGCGCGCTGCGCGTGCTCGCTTGCTCAGCCACGACGCTGCTCGGCGCTGACGTCGGCCGCGTCTTGGCTCCGTTCGAGCTGATCCGAAAGGCCGCAGAAGCCGCCGAGGGTGACGAGGCCCGCCAGACCGTCAAGTTGCCCGACGCCGCCGAGGTCGTGATCGGTTTTCACGTGCGCAAGTTGCCAGCAGAGCTCGATTCGGATGGCGAAAGCTACACGGTGGTCTTTCAAGACATCACCCAATGGGAGCGCATGCGTGACGAGCGCGACCGTTTGATGCGACTGGCGGCCGTGAGCGAGGTGTTGCCGTCGGTGCTCCACGAGCTCAAGAACCCGCTCGCCGCAATCGGCACGGCGGTCGAGCTCTTGGTCGAAGATTGCACCGATCTCGATCTGCAGGAGCGCTTGCACGCCGTGCTGCCGGAGATCCGGCGTATGACCTTGACGCTGGAGGGGATCGGCTCGGTCGGGCGCGACCTTTCGAGCGGGCGCTACGGCGCGGTCGATCACGCGCTGCGCGAGAGTTTTCGAGTACTGGAACGTCAGGCGCTGGAGCGCGGCATCGGCTTCGAGTGCGCGGTGAAGGACATGCCGCTCTTGCCCTTCGACGTGGCCATGGTCCGCGCCATCGTCTTCAATTTGCTCACCAATGCCATTCACGCTTGTCGACGTGGCGACCGCATTCGTCTCTCGGCGGAGCTCACCCAAGATAGCCCCTCGCTGCTCCGCGTGAGCGTGGACGACAGCGGCACGGGTATGTCGAAAGAGGAAGTCGAACGCTGTCGCGAGCTGTTCTTCACCACCAAGCCGCGCGGCACGGGCATCGGACTCGCACTCTGCGACCGCGCAGCCCAAGCGGCCGGCGGACGCTTGCAGGTCAGTTCGCAACGGGGCCAAGGAACCACAGTGACACTGGAGGTGCCTGTGCGCGCTCCGGTAAGACATAGCCCCGGCAGCGCCGCCGGAACCACATAAGGAGCCAGAAAGCATGTCTCGAGTCGAAGAACTGAACCGCGTCCTGCGCTCACTGCAATCGGGGACGCCAGACATCGAAGCCAGCGCACTCATCTCGGAGGATGGCCTGATGATCGCGAGCGCACTTCCACAGCACGTCGAGGAAATGCGAGTGGCCGGCATGAGCTCCACGCTCTTGAGTCTCGGCACGCGTGCGGCGACCGAGCTCGACCGCGGCGATGTGCAGCAAGTGCTGATCCGTGGGGAAAATGGCTATGTCGTCATGGTGCGCGCGGCGAGCGGCACGGTGCTGTTGGTGCTGACGTCCGCCGACGCCAAGCTCGGCCTGATCTTTCTCGACATGGGTCG
>JAEUAF010000195.1 GCA_019695485.1 Sorangium sp. | reverse complement strand
GATGCAGAAGAAGGGGGTCCGCTGGCTATCGGTGCGGTTCAACTGAATCAGCGCTTGCGCGTTCAGCACGCCGCCCGCTTCGAGCGCCTGATTCCACTTCAGGCCCCACTCGGAGCGACTGAGCGAGCCTTTGGCTGTGAAGCCGAGGCGATCGTTGCCCCAAGGATCCTTGCCGGACCCGGTGGCTTCGACGTCGAGCTCGACTTCACGCGTCGTGCCGCGAATCGTGAGATCGCCGGTGAGTTTATAGTGACCGCTGCCGTTCGCTTCAATGCGCTTGCTCTGGAACACCATCTTCGGTGATGCCTCCGAGTCCAAGAAGTCAGCGGAGCGCAGGTGGCCGTCGCGCTGCGCTTCATGAGTGTCGATGCTGGCGGTGTCGACTTCCACGTGCACGCTCGACTTCTCGGGGTGAGCGGCGTCGTACGTGAGCGTCGAGCTCCATGTCTTGAATTGCCCGCGTACCTTCGCGAACACCATGTGTCGCACGGTGAAGCCGATCTGGGAATGGGTGGTATCGATAGAGTAGGTAGCCATTTGTTTTCCGTGACCTCCTGATGGGTGAAATCTAGCGTCCGCCGTGCATTCAGGAAATCGATTAAATATTGATGCTATCCATCGATTCCAGAGATGCCCGTCGCGACCCCCCGCACGCTCAGGCCGACAGCCTCCGCCCTTTCCCCCCGCGTGGCAAGCGACGACGCGCGGAGCTGGCGGGCGCGGCTCCGCCCTCACGCACGCACAGCGACTGGAGTCGCGACAGCAGCCAACGGTGCGCCGGGCCAAAACTGATATCACCCCGATAAATCGCCCACAGCGAGAGCTCGTGCTCGAATTCACCCCATTCGACGGGCACGATGCGCTTGAGCTTCCCGCTGGCGAGCTCCTCCCGAACCAGGTGCTCCGGCAGGTTGCCCCAGCCGAGGTTCTCGCGCAGCATCGCGTGCTTGGTGTGCAGATCCGCGACACGGAACGTGCGCGGAGAGAGCACGCCCTGATCGGCGACTTTCGCCTCGCTGCGTTCGGACAGCACGATTTGCACGGTATCGCGCAGGCGCGCGCTGGAGATGGGCCCGCGCACTTTGGCGAGCGGATGCAGCGCACCGACCACCGGCACCATGCGGATCGGCGCGAGCGCGGTGCGTTCGAGGCCTTTGGCGATGCCATGCGGACCCGCCACGCCGATGCTTGCCGATCCTTTGAGCACGCGCTCGGAAACCCCGGACATCACCTGGGTGTCGACGCGTAAATCGACGGCCGGGAACTCGCGCGAAAACTCCACGCACAGATCCACGAGGGCCGCGACGGGAAATAGCGCGTCCACACACAGCGACACCGTTGGCTCGAGGCCGAGCACCATGCCGGAGGTGAGTCGCCTGAGCGCGTCGACCTCCTGAAGAATGCGGCGAGCCTGTGCGACCACCGCCTCACCTTGCTCGGTCAGACGATAGATCTTGGTACCACGGTCCCACAGCGCCAACCCCAGCTGGTTTTCGAGGTTTGCCATGGCCGTGCTCACCGCCGACTGAACACGGCGCAGCTTGCGCGCTGCCGCAGAGAAACTGCCCTCTTCCACCACGGCGACAAGCGCGCGAAGCTGGTCGAGCGTGACCGGATCGAACATCCGCAGACCATCTCACTTTCAGATGGCTAGCGTCAACGCATTGCCGATTTACGAGATATTTTCCGGATCCATACTGGGAGCATCATGAAGAAAATCCGACGTGCAGCAGATCGTGGCCACGCCGATCATGGCTGGCTCAATAGCCATCACACCTTCTCGTTCGCGGACTACCACGACCCAGCGCACATGGGCTTTCGAGCCCTGCGCGTGATCAACGACGACCGCGTCGCCGCCGGTCAGGGCTTCGGAGCTCACCCTCACCGAGACATGGAGATCATTTCCTACGTCCTCGAGGGCGCCCTCGAGCACCGTGACTCGCTCGGCACGGGCTCGGTGATTCGACCCGGTGACGTGCAACGCATGAGCGCGGGCACTGGCGTCACGCACAGCGAGTTCAATGGCTCGAAAACCGAGCCTGTCCATTTCTTGCAGATTTGGCTGCTGCCCAAGCAGCGCGGCATCCGTCCGGGCTACGAACAGAAGGCGTTCAGTGCGCAAGAAAAAGCGGGCAAGCTCAAGCTCGTCGCCTCCCCCGACGGCCGCGAGGGCAGCGCCACCATTCACAGCGACGCGAGTTTGTTCGCGGGCACGTTCGAGGCAGGGCAAGCGGCGGAGCTCCCGCTCGCCCCGAACCGTCACGCCTGGGTCCACGTGGCCCAAGGTCGGGTGCGCGTCAACGGCGACGAACTCGCGGCCGGAGACGGAATGGCGCTATCCGAGGAAGCGTCGGTCCGCATCGACCAGGGCGAAGGCGCCGAGGTCCTGGTGTTCGACCTAGGCTGAGACACGCGGGCCGGTCAGGCGCCCGCCGAACTCGGACGGGAAAAGAAAGGCAGGAGTGATCACTCTCGCCACGGGGTTGCCACATAAGAACAGGTCCCCTTCGAGAGCGAGCTTGTGACTTTACCCGCGATACAGAACGAAACCCCCCGACTGCGTCTGGTACCGGTCCCGAGCCGCGCCGAGTCGTCCCCTACTGATGAGGAGATCATCGAGGCGGTCCAGCGTGGCGATCAGCGCGTGGCCAGGCACCTCTACGAGCGCCTGCACCAGGTGGTAGATCACACGTTATTTCGCGTATTTGGCAAGCGCGAGGTGGACCATGACGACCTGATTCAGGCGGTCTTCGAGCAGGTGATCGTCACCCTCGGGCGTCGCTCGTATGCGGGGGCGTGCAGTCTCAAGACCTGGGCCGCCAGCATCGCCAGTCACGTGGGATTCAATGCCCTCCGCTCTCGGCGTCGCGAGCGCAAGGTGTTGGACCGGGGTGCCGATATCGAAGGAACTTTCGCGCGTGAGCCGATCGATGCCGAAGGCCGCTTCAACGCGCGCATCGAAATCGACCGCGTCCGCCGTCACCTGCTGGCGATGAAGCCGGAGCAGGCCGAGACCGTTTTTTTGCACGACGTGCTAAACCACAAGCTCGCGGAGATTGCAGTGTTGATGGGAGTTTCGTTGGCGGCCGCAACCTCCCGCCTCGTGCGGGGCCGACGCGAGCTTTACCGACGGCTGGCATCCGATGGCCTCGCCGAATCCGCCCAGCGCATCGATCGAGTCACGACGGGCTGAGTTCCTGGCCAAGTGAGCCTAGCCCGCGACGCGCAATTCGGCGATGGGCCGCCGACCTGTGCGACGCACCCAGATCAGTAGCAATCCTGCGACGACGCTAAGGCCCGCTGCGAGCGCCAGCCAAATACCCAACAGGCCTCCGCCGAGCTGAAATGCGAGCAGGTAGGCGAGCGGTAAGCCGATCACGTAGTACCCGAGAAAGTTTGCAAACGCGGCAATCGCGGGCCGTCCCATCCCTCGCAGCACGCCCCCCGCAACGGCCTGCGTCCCGTCGGAGAGCTGAAACGCGGCAGCGACCGGCAAGATCTTCGTGGCAAGCTCGAGGATGGCCTCGTCGTCGGTGTAGAGCCTGGGCAACTCGGCGCGCAACAGGAAGAACCCGAGCGCCGAGAGCGTCATCACGCAAACCCCGAGCAGCAGCGACGCACGCACCGCGCGCTTCATGCCGTCCGCATCGCCCGCGCCAATCAGATTGCCGACGCGCGCCGATGCGCCCTGCGAAATCCCGAGTGGGACCATGAACGCGAGCGCTGCCATATTGAGCACGACTTGGTGACTGCCCACCTCGCGTTTGCCTAGCCACCCGGCCATCAGCGTCGCGATCGAGAATGCCCAGGCTTCCAGCGAGACTTGCAGCCCCACAGGCGCACCGAAGCGCAGCACCTGGAGCAGGCCCCGCAGCGCGAACGAGTCTCGGCCCCAGGCGCGCCAGGCGCCCCGGTGCAGGCGAAAGCCAATGACCCAACACACCAAGCCCACCACCAGCAGCAGCGTCGTGATCGAGCTCGCGATCGCGGCCCCTTCGAGCCCGAGCGCAGGAGAGCCCAAATGGCCGAAGATCAGGGCCCAATTCAGAACCACGTGGAACAGATTGCCGATCCACATCACCCAAGTCGCAGCAGCCATCAGCGTGCGGCCCTGCAGGTATTGGCGGATCGCCGAATAGACCAGGAAAGCCGGGATCGTGGGCAGCTTGAAGCGGTTATAGGCAGCCGCAAGCTCGGCCACGTGCCGATCTTGCCCGAGCGCGATCAGGCCAGTGGTCGTCGCAAATAGAGACGCGCCGATGGGTACGCTGATGAGGAGCGCCAAGACGACTCCGCGCTGCAGTGCGAGCGCCGTTCCCGGCCCATCGCCACGCCCGTGTGCCTGACTGATGAGCGGGTCGATGCCCATCACGAGGCCGAGCCCCACGGACATGAAACTCCACTGCCACATGTTGCCGAGCGCGCACGCAGCCAATTGGTCGACGCCAAGGCGACCCACCATTGCCGTGTCCACCACGCCCGTCAGCATCAGCCCCACTTGCGTGAGCGATACTGGCCATGAGAGCCGAAACACGGTAGCGAATTCGCGGCGCAAACTTGGCATGGACTGCGCCCACCCGGAGCGCCCGCTTCATGCAGCCTTTGCCACGCTCTGTCAACTGCGCGTGGCGCGGGCGCCTCAGTACTGTGCGCGCTTGGCGGCGATCGCCGCTCGCGACGGCTGCCTTCAAATCGGCGTGCTATGACGCGCGCCGCATGGATCTGGCTTCGAGCGCATCGACGCCGCGCTGGCTTGGGCTGCGGCTTTCAGCGCTTTTCTTCCTGGATGTCGCGGTATCCGCGGCCTACTTCCCGTTTCTGTCGTTGCACTTGTCGAAAACGTTGGGGCTTTCGGCGACGCAAATAGGGCTGGTCTACGCGATGGGTCCGCTCACTGCGCTGATCGGGCCGCCGATCATGGGCTTCGTGGCAGATCGCATGTTGCCGGCGGAACGCTCGCTCGCGCTGGTCGGCGCGCTGCGCGCCGTGATGCTGCTGTTCGCCGCAGATGCCCGAAGCTTTCCCGGGATCTTGGCGGCGATGGCTGCGCTCGGGTTGGTGGCCGCGCCAGCCGGAGTGTTGAGCTTCACGCTTGCCTTTCACCACCTGCGCGACTCGCGGAGCATCGGCAAGACGCGGGTCTGGGGTACTGTGAGCTGGATCTGCGTGCTGTGGGCGACCAGCGCGTACATGCAACGCTTCACCGGCATCAGAGAGCAGCTCTCGCACACTCGGTCGATCTTCCTCTTCGCGGCCTGGCTGTCGTTGTTGGAGGCCACTTACGCATTGAGCCTGCCGCACACGCCGCCCGCGCGCCGCGGCGGTCGCGCCTTCGTGTTCCTCGACGCGCTCGGGCTACTCCGGCTTCGAAGCTACCGCGGGCTAGTGCTCGGCGCCGCGCTGGCCTCCGCGTGTCTGCAATTTCACTTCATGCTGTGGCCGCTGTTCTACACCGACAAAGTCACGGGCTTGGGGCTCGATCTCTCGCGCGCGGGCTGGTTCTCGTCGCTCGCGCAGGTGCTGGAGTTGGGGCTGTTTCCCGCGCTCGGGCTTCTGATTCGACGCTTCGGTGTGCGCGCCATCTTGTTGGTCGGGATTGTCGCCTGGCCGATCCGCTTTGCAGCGTATGCGCTCGGGCAGCCGTGGGGATTCGTGGTCGGCATGCAAATGCTGCATGGCGTAAACGTCGTGTGCTTCACGATGGTGACGCAAATTGCGGTCGACCGTGTGGCCCCGCCGGGCGCTCGCGCGAGCTCCCAGGCGTTGCTCGCGACGGCGACTTCCGGGTTCGGAAATCTGTTCGGGCAGCTCTCGTGCGGTGTGGTGCTCGGCGCGTTCTCGCTCGGCTCACTAGGCTACGCCTGGCGCTACATCTTCGCGCTACCGCTCGCGATCGGACTCAGCGCGACGTTCATCATCTGGGCGGGCTTCCGGCAAGAGCGGACCGCTGTGCAGGTCAGCGCGAGCTAGGCCCACGCACGGTAGCCGGCTACTTTTGTTCGCAGAGGACGCCGTGCGTTTCACTGCAGGGCACATCATTCCACTGGCCCGGGCGACCATTGGAAGGGTAGTCGACGACCATCACCGCGCACTCCTCCACACGCAACGAATTGCTGTTGGGGCGTCCTATCGACCAATTGGCGTAGGCTCCGCCGACGGCCATGCCGGTGGCGCCGCCAAGCCAAAAGTCGGCACCGTCGATCCAGTGCCAATGCCCGCTTTGCCCGACATCAGTGGCGCCGATGAAGATCTGCTGCAGGTTCGAGCCCGCGCCTGGCCCCATTTTTGCGAGGTTGCTGAGCACGTCCACGAGCGACGTGGTTTCCTCGGCCGACTCGATCCAAGCGAGGCGCAAGCCGGCCGCATCGCAGGTCGCGGCAGCAGTCGCTTCCGATTGGGCGACATCGCACACCATGTAGCCATGCCCCGCCAGGGCGAAGCCCGTGCAGTGGGCGGGGCACGCGCCTTCGTCGATCTCAGAGTTGCAGTTGTTGTCGAGGCCGTCGCAGAGCTCTCTGGCGGAGGACGAACACGTGGCCCCGCCATTGGACGCCCCCGCGTTCGTAGCGCCGGCGTTCGCGGAGCCGCCACTCGAGGTGCCGCCGTCCGCGGATCCCCCGCTCGCAGCGCCGCCATTCAGGGCGCCCGCGTTGGCAGAACCCGCGCTCGACGGAGCGCCGCCGCCAGCGTTCGCGCTGCCCCCGTTGGCAGAACCCGCGCTCGAGGGAGCGCCACTGACGTTGCTAGTACCGCCTTCATTCGCGGGGCTACCCGCGCTCGAATTGGGCGCGCCAGCCGTGTTTGGCGGAGCCCCGCCTTGCGCGCTTCCGCCGTTGGACACGACGCCGATCACACCACCAGCCGTGCTGCCGACTGTCGCGCCGCCAGCTGGCGCGCCACCAGCTGGCGCGCCACCAGACGCGGTACCGAAAGCGCCCGCGGGACTGTTCAGTTTGCCCGCGCTCGCGGACAAGCCGCCACCGCTGAATAAGGAATCTACGCCACTGCTCCCGCACGCGAGCGGGAGCAGGAGCAACGGCGCTACGAGCGAGGCTCGCGCGGCGATCGATCGACTGCCTGGCATCAGGGCGAGTGTGAAGCCAACTCTCGAGGTTCGCAATGCGAGGACTTCGCGCGTGGCACGGCGCTAGCCAATCAGAAAGATCGTTACCTTGAAGCATCGTGCAGAACGCCACGACATCCATTCAATCCAGAAGACAGTGGTTCAATTTTCCAGCGCGACGATGTCGCCCGACAACACCAAGCGCCCCCAAATCTCGAGTGCTGAGCTCCGCCCGACGCGCTCGCGCGGCACACGATTCAGACTGGAGCGCTCGGGCACTCCGAGAGCATCATCTCGAAGGGTGATAGCGGCATGCGCGCTCGCGAAACCTGGAGTGCGCTCGGCAGCGCTCGGGTGTCGCGCCGCACCAAGCGCGGGGCAGGCCGACTCCCGGCGCTCGGCCTCGCTGACCCCGCCCGCCGCCCGAACCCTGTGCGGGCCGCGGCTTGGCAGAGGCCCGTGCGGAGCCAATTTCGGCCCGCGCGTGCGAAGCCGCGCGAGGCCCAGGCTTCCACAAATCAGCGGCCCGGCGCCGGATGTGCTAGCAGCGGCGCAGCATGCCAAGCGCGGCAGGATGCCGAAGAACGCGAGTCGAGGCACACTGTGGCGCTGCACCTCTCTCGCTAATTCCTCATGGCTGAACTCGTCGAAGACCACCCAGGTCGAATTCTGTCCGGTCGTTATGAGCTCATCGAGCCGCTGGGCAGGGGTGGCATGGCGGTGGTTTGGCGCGCGGTGATGCACGGCGCCGACGGCTTTCGTCGACCGGTCGCGATCAAACGTATCGACGCTTCCTGCCGCGGCTTCCTCGAAGTGCTCGAGATGTTCGTGGAGGAGGCGCGCATCGGCGGCCTGCTCCAACACCCCAACATCGTCCAAGTTTACGACTTCGGGGCTGACGAGAACGGCGAGCGCTACCTGGTGAGTGAGCTCGTGCGCGGGCCGCACCTTGGGCAATGGCTCGCCGCGCATCAATCCCAGGGCGAGCATGCCGCTTGGGAGATGATTGCCGCAATCGCGGTGGAGGTGCTGCG
>JAEUAF010000158.1 GCA_019695485.1 Sorangium sp. | reverse complement strand
ACGGCGAGCTGCGCGCGCTGAACTGGCTGCGCGTAGCTGCCCGTGTGGCTCGCTGCGGGGCGAGCTCTCTTCCTATTGAATGACTTTGGTGGCGAATTGAACGTCGCGGTGCGGTGCTGCATCAGCGTCTGCGACCGCGTTGGCTTCGCCGAATAGGCCGAGATCTCCCGCGCTGCGCCGCTCCCGCACTAGCCGGAAGCCACCGCCGGTGTCGCGCCACTCTTGCGTGATGCGCGTCGAGTGCAGCTGCGCATCGCTCATGCGTGACCAGGCGTAGTCGACCTCCACGTCGGCGCGCTCGCTCGTCGGCATCGTGAAGCCGGTGAGCTCGACGTCGAGCACACGCACGTCTTTGCCCCAGGCCGAGCGGTGCTCGAGAAACGATTTGCGCACTGCCTCCGAGGTGAGCCCGAGCGCGACGTCCATGCGCCCAAAGCGGGCGGCGATGTTGAGGGCGCGCGCCGCGTCCGTAGCGCGTTCAGACGCCGCGGGTGGGGCGAGGCAGGCGCTGACCAGGCAGCCGAGGAGGCAAAGCGAGAAGGGGCGCATCAGGGCGCGATATCAGGCTTTCGCCGCAGCGGGAAAGTAAAGCGCGCCGGGTGCTCCTCAAAAGGCGCTGGTGATTACGAAATAGGATTGCATGCTCGAGGGGGCGGCGTCGCCGAAGCCGTGAGCCAGCCCGACACGCAGCGTGAAATCCATGCGGTAGCCGAGGTAGAGCGCCAGCCACAGCTCCCCGCCGACGCCGAGGTGCAATACCGACAGCGGGTCGTTGTGGTCGATCTTGTTGTAGGCCCCACCCCAGTCGCTGAACAGCGCACCGCTCACCTGCCGAACGAACCAGGGCAAGGTGCTCACGCCTCGATCGATGTAGGCGATGGGAAAGCGGTATTCCGCGTTGAACAGCGTGTAATTGTTGCCGGCGAACTGCCGTGGCGCGAAGCCGCGCAAGACGAACAGGCTCTGACGGATCCCTGACGTGTACACGTCCAAGATCGGCTGGTCGGCGTAGCCACCCGTCGTGAACACTTGGCGCTGGGCGTAGCTGCCGCTCGAACCGCCACCCGACGCAGCGAGCGCCAGCACGTGATGCTTCGCCCACGGCGCTCGCAGGTAGCCGGTCACACTTCCGTAGAACGAGGCCAGCGTCCAATCGCTGCCGAACGCGGGATCCGCGAAGTCCATCCCCAACGAGAGTGAGAGGCCGCGCTCATTGCTAATCGCGTAGGTGCTGCTTTCGGCGTTCGTGTAGCCGTAGCCGAGGTGCGTCCATGCGAAGAGGCCAGACCTCGGCTCGCTGGGCACCGGCGCCCAGGGGTCGACACGCGTGCCGAGCGGAGAGTCGTGACCGGTCGTGGCCAGGTTGAAGCTCAAACCGACGTTCTGTGCGTCGAATTCACCGGGGTCCCAGAGCCCGACCGCCGTCGAGAGCCCGTATTGGTGCTGGACTACGGTTTCCTGCTGTTCACCCACGCGGTACCCGCTTTGCGGTGTCGCAAAGCGGTAGGCGCTCGCCTGAAAATCGAAGGGCAGGCGCCCATAGCTGTAGGTCGCGTAGCCTTGCCATTCGGGACCAGCGCCCTCGAACGTGGTGGAGACCTCGTAGCCGTGGTGGCCGACCGCGTCGGAGCCGCGAGTCTTCAGAGTCAGCGCCTTGCCGAAAGATCCGGTGCCGTAGCTCACTTCGTAGGCACGCGGCCGCACCGTCGCCAGGGGATTGTAGCGAGAAACTGGAAAGCGCTCGGGCGCCACACTCACGACGCCATCAGGGCGTTCGGGTGGCGGCAGTGGCTCGAGGAAGCGTGTCGGCTCGAGCGGCATCAGGAAGAGGTCGAAGCCTGCGGTGGTGTAGCCCACGTAGGCCAAGCTGCGGCCGTCCGGAGAAGGCGCCGGCATGTAGGCGCCGCTGATCACATTGGTGACTTGCGCGATGCGCGCGCTGCGAAAGTCGTAGGCATAAATGTTCGCGACGCCGCCGCGATCCGACACGAAGTAGAGCGTTTGCCCATCGGGCGACCAAGCCGGTTGCTGGTCGAGTGCGCGATCATGCATCAGCTCGAAAAAGGCGCCCGTCTGTACGTCGACGACGCGAATGTCTCGGTAGCCGCCGCGGCTCCAGGCGCTGTACGCGATGCGCTTGCCGTCGGGGGAAAAGCGCGGCGTGTACGCCTGCTCGAAGCTGGCGCTCGGCACCAGCCGGCGGGTTCGGCCAAGGTGCCCTGCCGCATCGAGGTCCGCCAAGCGTAGCGTCGAGGTGCCCTTTGCGTTCGTCACGAATGCGATCGAGCGGCCGTCGGGGCTCACGTCCGGTTCGCGTGCGCGGACTCCCGTCGTGAGCCGCTCACGTCGCAGATCGACCCCGGATTCGCTCTGCACGTTGCGGGGCAAGCGGAACAAGTCGTTGAAGAAATACTTACGCCGGCTCGGTGCGACACTGTCGAAGTAGAGACTGCAGTCCGGGGCGATGCTCGCGTTGCCGCCGCTGCTGCGCGAGAGCAAAGTCCGCTCTGCGTCGCCGTTGGGCCGCGCCGGCACGCGGTAGATGCCGGCGCGCTGCTCGCCGTCGTCCCGATAGTAAATGAGCTCAGGCGTGTTCGAGTCGGTGCAGGCCGGCGGCACGAAACGCGGACTGAACGCAGCACGACCGCCGGTGGTAAGTCGCACGCCTTCGCGCAGCCCTCGTGCGCGGATCGCGCTTGCTTGCGCGGCATAGCGTGCCTCGAGGGTCGCCTTCCAGCCCGCGTAGAGCTCCGGATACGTGCGGCCCGTGGCGCGCCGAATGACGCGGTTGATTCCCCATGGGATCAGGAATTTTCCGTACTCGTTGGCGACGCGCGAGTAAGTGTCCGGCCCGTACGTGAACAGGATCCATTCGATGAACTTGGAGCCGTAGAGGTACCAGAGGTCGCCGCCTGGCCAGCGTCGCGGGCTCTGACTGATCTCGTCGAGGCTCGCCAGGTTCGACCCGAGCACGTCGGTGCGCAGGTACATGTCGAAGAGCGCACTGCGCAAGCGGCCCGCGCTGGTGTGCGCGGACTCCATCGCCACCGCGAGCCCCTCGAGAACCCAGCGCGGTTGCAGCTGATTTGGGGCGCTGGTCTTGCCGAGGATTGCGTTCACCAGCGCCGGCACCCCGGAGGTGTTGTCGATGTGGAGGATGTGCGTGTATTCGTGCGAGATGAGCTCGACCTGCCAGTCGTCGTAGTCGTTCAACGCCGACATATCCTCCGGCGCGGTCACGTACAGCCGAATCGTGTTCGAGGGCAGCGTGTAAGCGAAGCCATTCGCCGAGTCCGAGTCGTCGGCGATCACGATGTCCGTGACCTGGCTTGGTTCCCAGCCGAGCTGCGGCGCGATTTCATGGTGAGCGCGCTCGGCGACCGCAGCAGCGCGCTCGGCGAATTCATCGAGGCCGGAGTGGAAGTGAACGCGGAAGTGGGGCGTGGTGACCGTGAACCACTCGAGATAAGGGTCGGCGGCGCTGGCGGTCGCCTCGACGCCGAGCAGGGCCAGCAGCCATAGGCTGACGCACACGCTCGCGCGGACGGCCCAGCCGCGCGCTCCCCGCCTTGGTCCTGCGAAGTTCTTCCGCTGCAGAAGCGTCATCCTAGCCGTTCGCTCGGGGGCCCCGCAGCCCCAACGGGCCCCTCAGTCAGCTTACGGGGCCCGGCTTCTGAAGTCCCGTTTCAGAGGTCGTCGTGGAAAAGCGGCTCGCGATTGCGCACGTAGCGGTAGACCAGCTGACGACCCTCGGGGGAGATGTTCAAGAACTGCGCACCGAACCCGGGCGGAGCTTCGACGCCCCCCGTCGAATTGGGAGCCTCGCGCGTCCAGCGCACCACGGCCTTGGCCTCGAATTCGTAGCCGCCCGGCAGGGACACATGGATCGTCACTTCGCTGCCAATGTTCGGGATCTGATAGGTGGCGACGAAGAGCCCGCCTGACTCGATGACGTCGTTGCCGCTCAAACCCTTGTAAAAATTGGTTGGGCTGTGCGCACCAAGCGCCGCTTCGATGCGCAAGGCGCCAGCGGGCGCCCCCTGAAAACGAGCCGGTACAGGCTGCTGCGTCTGGGGCGCGGCGTACGCGGGCGCAGGCGGCGCATACGGGGCCTGGGCCGGCG
>JAEUAF010000924.1 GCA_019695485.1 Sorangium sp. | reverse complement strand
GTCAATAAGACCTTGAGCTGGTGACGGACGCGTCCGCGCGCGGATTCGAGGCGCTCGCGGCGCTGCTTTTGGAAGGCCCCGCGCTGCTGCTCACTGGCGCGGGCGTGAGCACCAACTCGGGGATCCCCGATTATCGAGACGCGGCGGGTGAGTGGAAACACCAGCGCCCGGTGCAGTATCGAGATTTCGTGGGCTCGGCCAGCACGCGCCAGCGCTATTGGGCGCGGAGCCTCGTCGGCTGGGAGCATTTTCGGGGAGCACGACCAAACCTCGCGCATCACGCCGCGCGCGCGCTGGAGCTTTCGGGCGCCAGCTCCCTGCTCGTAACGCAAAATGTGGACGGCCTGCACCAGGCAGCCGGCAGCGAAAATGTCGTGGATTTGCACGGTCGCCTGGACAGCGTGGTCTGCCTCTCCTGCCGTGACACGCTGCCGCGAGACGCACTGCAAGTCGCGTTGCTGCGAGAGAATCCGGAATTTTCTGTGGACGCAGCAACCATTGGTCCAGATGGAGACTCGGATCTGCAGGCCTTCGCCTACGACCGCTTTCGCGTGGTCGACTGCCCAGCGTGCGGCGGCGTCTTGAAGCCGGACGTGGTCTTTTTCGGAGAAACCGTGCCCAAGCTGCGCGTCGATAGAGCGCTCGCCGCGCTCGCGCAATCGAAGTCCCTGCTGATCCTCGGCTCCTCGCTGATGGTATTTTCAGGGTATCGCTTCGTGAAGGCGGCCCAGCGCTTGGGTCTTCCGATCGCGATCGTCAATCGAGGTCGAACCCGGGGCGACGACGCTGCACTCGTCAAACTCGAAGGCGACACGGGCGAAGTGCTGAGCGCGATCGCGGAGCGCCTCGAGGCGGCCCTTCCGCTCCCCGCCGCGGTCCGCTAAGGTTCGAGCGAGCGTGTCGCCTCGCGCAACGGGCGCGCGCAAGGGCGGTCCGCGCTGACTCCGCGGACGATCTGTCGGTTCTAACGACTCATGCTGAAAACCGTGCGAGTACCGGACAAGTTCGCGGCTCTCTTCGAGCACGCACAAGCCTACGTCACGCGCTACTTCGCCGCCCAGCAGTCCACGCCGGAGCGCGGCACGCTCGAAATCAGCGACCAACGCTACGTACTCGTGCGAGCCGCGTCGATGTCCGTCGAGTTCTACGACATGGTTCGGAACTTCTACGCCCAGGAGGAAGAGGCGCAGGCAGTGGCTCACGCTCTCCTCTTCGACATCGCGCACGCGATGGGGTTGGGAGATGCCAAGGCCTTCGCCGAGCGCATGCAGGTGACCGATCCGGTGGCGCGCTTGTCCGCAGGCCCGGTGCACTTCGCGCACGCCGGCTGGGCCTTCGTGGACATTTCGGGCGAGAGCAACCCGGTCGCCAACGACGACTACTACCTGCTCTACGACCATCCCTACTCGTTCGAATCCGATTCCTGGATCAGCGCCAAGCGACCTTCCGATTGTCCCGTTTGCGTCATGAGCGCCGGCTACTCGTCGGGCTGGTGCGAGAGTAGCTTTGGCTTGCGCCTCGTAGCGGTCGAAATCCTGTGCCGCGCCAAGGGCGATGACGCCTGCCGCTTCATCATGGCTCCGCCCAACCGTATCGCGGGCCACATCAGCCGTTACATCGAGAGCCACGCCGAGCTCGCGCCGCGCATCAAGAATTACGAGGTCCCTGACTTCTTCAGCAAACGCACCGATCGGCAGCTGATCCGCGAAAATCTCGAACTCGAGCGCCACGCGCAGGCTCGCGCCAAGGAGCTTGCTGCGATAAACGAGCAGCTGCAAGCCGACATCGCGGAGCGCAAGCGCACCGAGGCCGCGCTCAACGCGACCAAGCACCTCAACGAAACCCTGCTCGAGGCGCTACCCGGTGGCGTCGTGCAGATCGGGCGACACGGAGAGATCTTTCGCAGCAACACCGAAGCGCTGCGCGTGCTCGGCCTCACCGCCGAAGAGCTGCTGTCGCTGAAGGTCGGTGATTTCAGAGGCTCGACGGTCTTCGAGGATGGCAGCATCGCCGAACCCGAGGACTACCCGGTGATGCGCGCGCTGACCAGCGGCGAGCCGCAAGCGCCCAAGGTGATCGGAATTCGCAAACGCAACGGCGATCTCACCTGGTCGGTTTTTCGCGCAGTGCCAACTCGCGATCCGGAGACCCAAGAGGTCAGCGGCGCCGTGGTCACCTTCTTCGACATTACCGAGCGCAAGCGCTTCGAGGACAAACTACGCCACGCGCAGAAGCTCGAGAGCCTCGGCATCTTGGCCGGCGGCATTGCCCACGACTTCAACAATCTGTTGGTCACCATTCTCGGCAATGCCTCGTTCGGCAAGAGTATGAGCCAGCTCGATCCGCGCATCGCACCGCTCTTCGAGGAAATCGAAATTGGCGCGCGGCGCGCCGCCGAACTCACCAAGCAGATGCTCGACTACGCCGGCCAAGGCAGGTTCAAGCTGCGCAGCATCGAGCTGTCGTCTGTCGTGCGCGAGATGGCCAAGCTCGTCAAGGCGCTGATTCCGAAGCAGGTCGAGCTTCACTACCACTTTCAGGAGGGTCTCCCTAGCATCGACGCCGACCCCGCCCAGCTGCGTCAGGTGATCATGAACCTCATCACCAACGCGGCGGAGTCGATGGCCGAGCGCCCCGGCCGCGTGGTGTTGAGTGTGGAGCAGTGTTACGTGTCCGACGCCGAGCTCGAGCGCTACCTGGGGGATGCGAGGGCAGGCACCTACCTCTGCCTCAGCGTCGAAGACGCTGGCTCGGGCATGTCCGAGGAGACGCGCGCTCGCATCTTCGATCCGTTCTTCACTACCAAATTCACGGGCCGCGGCCTGGGAATGGCCGCCGTCTTGGGCATTATCCGTAGCCACCACGGTGCGATTCGCATCGAGTCGCAGGAGGGCTCGGGCACGCGCGTGCTCGTGCTACTTCCCACGCGACAACGCCCCGACGAGCGGCCGTTCAGCGAAAGTGAGGGCCTTCTGGGTACGGTGCTAGTGGTGGACGACGACGAAGGCGTGCGCAGCGTCGCCCAACGCGCGCTGAGTGGCCGCGGCTACCGCGTCATTGGCGCGGCTGACGGCGCCGAGGGGCTGCGCGTCTTCGAGCAACACGCGGACGACATCGATCTCATCCTGCTCGACGTGACGATGCCCGAGCTAAATGGCTTCGAGGTACTGAAACGCATCCGCGCGACCGGCAACCGCGTACCCATCCTGCTCAGCAGCGGCTACGACGTGCACGAGTCCGAAGTCGACTTGAAAGAGCTCAGTGGGTTTCTCGAGAAGCCCTACGACGTGACGAGGCTGCTCGCTGAAGTCGCGCGCGCAGCGCGGCCTCGCCGCTGAGCCGCGCTCCGAGGAGTCCTTGACCCCAGAAAGCGCCGAATTTTCAGGAGATCCTGTATTTCTAAGGAACCTTTGCTAAGTTCCGACCCGTGCCTTCTGCCGCCCCAGCCCCATTTCCCCCGCAAGGCCTCGCGTCGCTCGCGCAGAGTCCGCCGCTGCCGCATCGCTCGCGGCCGATCGTGAGCATTGGCGCGGGCGCGATCGTTCGGGATGCGCATGCCCCCGCCTATCGTTTGGCGGGCTTCACGATGCACTCGGTGTTCGACCTCGCCGCGGAGCGTGCAGCGATGCTTGCTTCCGAATTTCGGATCCCCCACGTGTGTAAGAGCCTGACCGAGGCCGTGGCGAGCGCGCCGCCAGACGCGGTGTTCGACGTCGCACTCCCCGCGTCCGCGAGCGCCGAAGCGTTGCTCGCCCTGCCCGACGGCGCGCCGGTCTTGATCCAGAAGCCGTTCGGAGAAGATCTGAACCAAGCACGGCGCTTGCTCGAAATCTGTCGCAAGAAGCGGCTGACGGCGGCCGTCAATTTGCAGCTTCGCTACGCGCCCTGCCTGCTCGCGGCGCGCGACCTGTTGCAGCGAGGCGCCATTGGCGAGCTCTGTGACGTCGAAGTGCGCGTCACCTGCCACATGCCCTGGGAGCGCTGGTCGTTTCTATTCGGCATTCCCAGGATGGAAATCGTCTACCACAGCATCCACTACGTCGATCTCGTGCGCTCGTTCTTCGGCGAGCCGAGCGGGGTGTACGCTAAAACGCTCAAACATCCGCTGCAAATGCAGCTCGCATCGACGCGCACCGCGATCCTCTTCGACTACGGCGAGCTCCGCCGAGCCAACATCCAAACCAATCACGGGCACGCCTTCGGCCTCGATCACCAGGAGAGCTACGTGAAGCTCGAGGGCACCCGCGGCGCGCTCGTGGCGCGGCTCGGCGTGAACTTGGATTATCCGCGAGGCGTCCCCGACGCGCTCGAGTGCTGCCTGCTCGGTGCGGAGCCGCCCGCGTGGCAAAGCGTGCCGCTCGAGGGCAATTGGTTCCCGCACGCATTCGTCGGCACGATGGCGAGTCTGATGCGCTACGCGAACGGAGAAAGCGCAGAGCTTGCCACGCACGTCGAAGACGCCTTTCGCACCATGGCGGTCGTCGAAGCCTGCTACCAATCGAGCGCCAGCGGCGGCACGCCCATCCCCGACTGAAAGACGAGATTTCATGACGCCTTCCCAAGGTTCCGAACGCCCCGACGCGCGCGACCCCTTCCGCCTCGACGACAAGCGCGTGCTGGTCACCGGCGCCGGCTCCGGGATCGGACGCGCAATCGCGGAGCTCTTCGCAGACCGCGGCGCGGCAGTTTGGGTCGCCGATCGCGACGCCAGTGCCGGCGAACAGACGACTCGTGGCATCGTGTCGCGCGGTCAAGCCGCTCACTTCGCGAAGCTCGACGTGACCGACGAGAGCGCCGCCCGACAGATCGCCGAGCGCGCACCGGAGCTCGACGTCTTGGGCAACAACGCCGGCATCGGCCATGTCGGCGATCTGCTG
>JAEUAF010000591.1 GCA_019695485.1 Sorangium sp. | reverse complement strand
ACGTCGCGGCCGTGAAACCGCGCGCCGCGCGGCGTCAGCTGCTGGCGACGCCGGGCACGGACTCCGCGACAGCGCCCGACGCCGCCACCCAAGTCGCGGCGAACAGCGACGCGCTCGGCGAGGGCTTCGGAGCCAACGGCGGGCCCGGCGGTTTGGGACGCGGCCGCGGCTCCGGCGTGATCGGCAAAGCGTTCACGTTCGGCGGGCCAAAAGGGGCGTTTCGCGCGGACGTCTGCTTCATCGAGCCCTCGGTCAAGCGCCTCGCGGACATCCAGTCCTGCAGCACGGTCGCGACGTTCTTCACCGATGCGCTGGCGGTGTCGCCGCGCCGCTTCTCGGAAGGATTTCCCGGGCTCGGCGATCGCAAGGAGTGGTTCGCCATCAAGTACCGCGGCAAATTCAAGGTCGCCGAGGCCGACTACTACACGTTTCGCCTGCTTTCGGACGACGGCGCCACTCTGCACATCGACGGCTACCCGATCCTCGACAATGACGGACAGCACATGCCCCGCTCCGTGCAGTCCACCATCACCCTGGAGGCAGGGGAGCATGAGTTTTCCGTCTATTACTATCAGGGGCCGCCCGATTTCATTGCGCTCGAGCTATTCGTCAAGCGCTTCGAGCACGGCGAGAGGCTGTTCGGACCGGTTCTGTAAGGGTTCGGCGGGCTTCGAAAAGCGTGTTAGATTAGCCGCGTGGCAAACCGGTTGCGGGGAGTGCGGCCCGGCATTCTGCGGGCATTTCTGGAGTTGGAAGCGCGGCACGTGGGCCGTCCCAACGTCGTACTGGGCCTACTCGCCCTCGGCGCTTGTCAGTCATTTTCCGGGCCGAACGCCTATCCGTCCGCCGGGACAGGCGGAGCGGTAGCGGCGGGCAGCGGCGGTGTGGCGGGCAGTCCGGCTGTTAGTGAGGGCGGCTTCGCAACTGGAGGGACTGGCGGCGCCGTCGGTGATCCCGTCGCCGGCGCGGCCGGGGGCCCTGAGGGGTTCTTCGATCCGGTGTGCCCCGATGCTGGGCTCGGGGTCGCTCCGCTGAGCGAGCAGCGGCTGTCGAATCTAACGCCAGCCACGCGCACGCTCTATTCGTGGACCGTGCCGGAACAGGTCGATGAACTCCGTCAGGAGAAGCAGCTCCTCATCCGTAGCGAACAGGCCGGTTCAGGTCGCGGCTACGCCTTCGATGTCATCGCCCAGATCGCAGCGCAGGGGCGGCCTGAGGTCTCGGCGCTCGCGGCCCGCTTCGCGAGCGAGTTGTTTCCGAAGATCCGCTACGCTTGGCCGAATCCATGGGCGACACGCCTGGGCTGGCCAGGCGAAGACTACGGCAATCAGCTGCTCCGGATCGTGTTGCGTGCGGAGGCCTGGGTCGTAGTGGTCAGCGCTGGGACGCTGCGCGTCGTGGATATGCAAAACCAAGCGGTCGCGCTCAGCGACGCCATGGCGACGCCCGAGCGCATCGGCGCCATCTTCTTCGCGAAGGACTGGAGTGCGGGCGGGCCTGCCTGCAACAGCTCGTTCGTGTCGGGGGCGCAAGGCTACCGCGAATTCATCGTCGGGAACGAGGCGATGATCGAGGAGTGGTCGCTTGGAACTCCGGACATACTGATGCGGCTGGCCGCAGATATCGACGCCTTGAGCGAGTACCTGAGGAAGGTGAGAGAGTGCGGGACGAATGGCTACGTCCTCGGCTCTTGGAACTCGAGCGTTAGCTGCGCTTGGTCTTCCGAATCCGGTCTGACTCCCGAGCCTCTCCCGGAAGCAGAATATGTCAACGCGCTCGCGTTGCCGAGCGACTACTACTTTCCTTCGCCTGACCGCCTCGCTCGGTTAGTCGACACCTTGCAGTCCGACTTAGCGGCCGTGCCGGCGCCGCTGGTCGTGCGCCCGGGAGGTTGAGGTGAACCCTCGCGCGGCCGCGGCGATGCGAGACCGAGCTCAGCTGCGCGGCGGCGCGCTGGCCTGGCTGTTTGTCGCATTGGGTTGCTCGTCGCCTCCGGGTAGCGCCGTTGCCGGTGGCGCGGGTAGTTCGGGAGTCGGGGCGATTGCCGGGTTCTCAGCCGCAGGCGGCAAAGGGAGTGTCGCCCAAGGCGGTGCGTCCTCGGGAAAGCTGTTCGACGGCGTCGCCGTGAACTCTCCGCGTGCGGCAGCGCTCGTTGGAGGCAGCTTGTTGGTCACTCGCGATGGCGCAACCGCGGTCGCCGCCGATCCTGACCGTGACGCGGTGTTTCTCGTGCGAATGCATGACCTGTCGGTGACGCGTCTGGACGTTGGAGTGGGGGCAGTGCCGGGTCGCGTGCTCGAGGGCCCCGCCGGTCGCGTGTTCGCGCTGGCGGCGGGGACGGGCAAGCTAATCGCCATCGACGTCGAGGGTCGAAGCGTGGTCTACGAAAGCGCGCTGTGCGATGCGCCGCGCGGGCTCGATTTCGACGACAAAACGAGCCGCGTGTATGTGGCTTGCCGTTCAGGACGGCTACTCACCCTCGACGCCAATAGCGGGGAGCTCCTTGCCAGCCAGCGCTTCGACGATGATCTCAACGACGTGCTCGTAAAGGACGATACGCTCGTTCTCACGCGGCGGCGAAGCGCGGAGCTCTTGGTCGTCCGCACCAGCGACGGCAGCGTGCTTCGACGCGGCAAGCCGGACTCCACTCAGGCGCGAAGCAATGGCACCTTTCGGGCCCTGCGCTTGCCGAGCGGCGAGATCGTGATGAGCCACGCTCAGGGCGTCGGCCTGTTTCAAACGGCGTTTCCAGGCCAAAGTTCCTGTTTTGCTCGCGCGACAGCGCCGGTGCTCTCGGTCACGAGCGGAGACGCGCCGCC
This sequence comes from Sorangium sp., assembly GCA_019695485.1. Taxonomy (GTDB): domain Bacteria; phylum Myxococcota_A; class Polyangia; order Polyangiales; family Polyangiaceae; genus PMG-095. The sequence continues at coordinate 489 of JAEUAF010000591.1, read as the reverse complement.
GATGCCTGACCCCCAGTTGCCGCCTTCGCCGTCGCGCGATCCCGTCGACACCCCGGCGTCGGCGCTAGAACTCAGCTTCGTGGAGCACGTATTTGCGGGCAGCGTGGGTCCGCTCGACCTTGCGATCTCGCCGGCAGGCGACAAGTTTGCCGTGCTCGCGCTCGGTGAGAGCTGGCTGCCCAACGGCCCCCCCAATGGGCTGTTCGTGGCGCCGATTGATCGCCAAAGCGGCAGCGTGTCTCAAGCCTTCTGGGGAGTGAGTGATTCGTGTGCTTCGACTCTCGGCAAAGGCACGTCGCTCGAGCCCATCGCCGTCGCCTTCGACCAAGCGGGTGGCGTGATCTTGCAGTCTCGTGAGCCCTCGGCACTCGTGCTCGACAACGGTGTGCGCGTCCCGCTCGGCGAAGAATCACGCAGGGACACCGGTCTGGCGCTGTTCTACATGGACGTCGGCACCGGCTACTCGTGTGCGTCGTGCCACCCTGGGGG
>JAEUAF010000871.1 GCA_019695485.1 Sorangium sp. | reverse complement strand
CGCGGCAGGGCCGACACCGCGGCGCGCGGCGCCGCCTCGCGACGCGGCTTGCACGCTGCGAGCCCGACGGCACTGAGCAGCGAGAGGGCAGAGAGCAGCGCACGCATCTGGAACGCGCGTCAGCGCTGGCAGGTCGGGCAAAAGTGCGACGAGCGCTGGGCAATCACCAGCCGCCGAATCGGCGTACCGCAGGTTTGACAGGGCTCGCCACTGCGCGCGTAGACGCGCCGCTCGGTCTGATAGCCGCCATCGGAGCCGTCCGGGCGCACGTAGTCGCTAATGCTCGACCCGCCGGTCTGGATCGATCGGCGCATCACGCGCTTCACCGCGTCGGTAATGGCCTCGCACTCCACGCGCGAGAGACTGCGCGCTCGCCGCGTGACGCGCACGCCAGCCAGAAACAGAGCCTCATCCGCGTAGATGTTGCCAATGCCCGCGATCACGCTCTGGTCGAGCAGCACTGTCTTGATCGGTGCGCTGCGTGAGCGCGAGCGTTCGAAGAGCTCTTCGCCGCGTGCGACGAGCGCATCGGTACCGAGCTCGCGCAAGCGCTCATGCGTCTCACCCGCCGCGATCCAGGCTACCTTGCCGAATTTTCGGACATCTCGAAAATAGACGCTGGGGCCCGCTTCGCGAAACTTCAGCACCAAGTGCGTGTGCGCATCGGGCGTGAAGCTCGGCTGGCTATTGGCCGTAAGGGTGCGCTTCTTGGCCGCCGACAGCAAACGAGGGCTGTGCGAGCCTGCCGCGAACAGCTGCCCAGTCATGCCCAGGTGGAGCAGCAGCTGCGAATCGTCATCCAAACGCGAGAGCAAATACTTTCCAAACCGTTCGAGCGTCAGGAAACGGCGGCCAACCAGCCTTTCACGCAATTCCGTGGGCGGAGTCAGAAAGAAGTAGCTCGGTCGTGTCGTTTCCACGCTCGCGATGCGGCGTCCCAAGAGAACCTTGGAAATCAGGCGGCGCGTCACTTCGACTTCGGGTAGCTCAGGCATCGGGATTCTTCTTTTGGCATAGCCTGGCCCCAGAACCCGGGCAGCGGTCGTCTTTCGTTGCCGGAGCGAAGCGCATGATTTAGGGGGGTAGCCTGCCTATGGACCCGGACCAGAATAAGCGCTTGGCCGCGGAAGCGGCGCTCTCGTACTTGCCCGAGCAAGGGGTGGTCGGCCTCGGCACCGGCTCTACCGTGCATCATTTCATCGTGGGTGTCGCCGCGCTCGTGCGGCAGGGCCGCCAATATGTGGGCGTCGCCACCAGCGAACAGTCCCGCGCGCTCGCTACGTCACTCGGTGTGCCCATGCTCGATGACGCGGGGCCGTGGGACGTGCTGCTCTGCGTCGACGGCGCGGACGAGGTCAGTGAGGAGCTCGATCTCATCAAAGGCGGCGGCGGCGCGCACACGCGCGAGAAAATCGTGAACTTTGCGGCACGGAAAAATGTGATCGTGGTCGACGAGCGCAAGCTCAGCAAACGGCTCGGCGAGCGCTGGGCCGTCCCTGTGGAGGTCTTGCCATTCGCGCACCGTGAGACCGCCCGGCTGCTTGCGGCGCACGGCACGCCCACGCTGCGCTCGCGCGCTGGCGCCCCTTTCCGCACCGATTCGGGCAATTATGTCTACGACCTCGCGACCGGGCCCATCGAAAAGCCGCGCGAGCTCGATATTCACTTGAAAACGACGCCCGGAGTCGTGGAGACCGGCCTCTTTTGTGGGCGCGCCGACGTGGTGTTGGTCGCTCGCGGCAGCCACGTGGAAACTAGGACGGCGCGGGATTTTGGCGAGCGGCTGAGTTAGAATTGGCTGCCATGCTTCAGCAGAGTTGCCTCCTCGCCGTCGCTCTCACCGTGGCGTCGACGCTCCACGCGGCCCCGCAAACTGGCCCCGCCCAGCCCGCGAAGCCAACTCCGGCGCCCGTCGCTATGCCCGCGAAACCGACTCCGACGCCGGTCGCAATGCCCGCGAAGCCGACCCCCGCGCCCGTCGCGAAGCCGGAGCCAAGCGCGACGCCCGCGCCGGTCGCACCTGACAAGAGCGGAATCGTCTTGGTGGAGCAAGCTGGACGCGTGGTGGCCCTCGGCTCGGTGCTCCAGGGCGACGGCCGCATCGTGACGTCGATGTCGCGCCTCACGCCGGGCCAGCTGTTCGTGCGCTACGCGAATGGGTCGCTCGAGCCCGCGCGTGTCGGTCACTCCGATGCCACGCGCGATCTGGCTTTGCTGGTTCCCAAGACTGCGCGTTGGCAAAAGGGCTTGAAAGCGGGTGGGCAGCTGCCAGCGGGCGGTGCGAAGTTGACCGGCTTCGCGCTCAACGCGAATCGCGCACTCACCGCGAACGAACAAGCGCTGCAAGGGCTCGCGGAAGTGAACGGGCACCCCGTGCTTAAGCTCGGCCAGCTGCCAAAGGCGAACGAGCTCGGCGCTCCGCTACTCGACGAGCACGGCGACACCGCGGCTGTCGTCGTCAGTGGTTGCAGCGCGGGGGTGACCTGCACGCAGCCGCCCGTGGCACTCCCTGTCAGCGAAGTGAAAGCGTTCTTGCGGGAGCGGCCGGCGAGCGCTGGCTTTCAACTGCCGCGCTTGGGCCTGGCCGGCCAGGCCGCGGACACCGGGGTCGTGCGCGGCCTCTCGTTGACGTCGGTCGAACCGCAGAGCCCCGCGGCCAGCTTGAACTTGCGCGCGGGCGCGGACCCGACGCAGGCGGACTTGCTAGTGGCGCTTGCTGGAACGCCGGTCGCCACCGAAGCGGCGCTCCGAACCGAGCTTTCCCGACATGCCAGCGGCGACCGCGTCGACCTCCTCATCTATGGCAAGGACGGCTACCGCATGGTGCCGGTCCGGCTCGGTGCTTCGGTGGCGTCCGCGGTCTCGAGCCCAGTGGCCCCAGCCAAAGCAGCCCCAGTTCCGGCGGCTGCAAGCCCGAAAGCTCCCTGACCAAGATCGATTTCGATTCGACCGGGCACCTATCACCGAGGTTCATTTCTCGTGCGAGACCTTGTAGAGATGATGGTTTCGAGGCCCATGCCCGCGAAGACCATGCACCGAACCAGTGCCGCACGCGCCGTTCGCGGCCGAAACGCCGCGCGTTGCCGGGGCTCACGCTCTGGCGCGAGCGGCAGCCAGCCGAACAAAACCACGCTGGACCCGAGCGCCCATGACCGACGGGCCGACCCAGCCGCTCATAGTAGAATTGACAACCTCCCGAGCGGCGGCGAGGATGTCACCTCGGCGCCGCCACCACGATGAACCGGCCTCTCAGGATCGAAGTCGCCGGCCAAACTGACGTAGGCCGCAAGCGGAGTCACAACGAGGACAACTTCGCCATCATGGCGGAGTACGGACTCTATGTGGTCGCCGATGGCATGGGTGGGCACGCCTCCGGCGAGATTGCCTCGAAGATGGCGGTCGACACGCTGCAGGAGTTCTTCGCCTCGACGTCGGACGATCCCGAGCGCACCTGGCCATACAAGATGGACCGCTCGCGGGGCTACGAGGAAAACCGGCTGATCACCGGCATCAAGCTCTGCAACCTCCGAATCTACGAGCAGGCTCAGCGAAACGCCAAGCAGCGCGGCATGGGCACGACGCTGGTCGCGCTGTTCGCCGTCGAAGATGGCGTCTACATCGCCCACGTGGGTGACAGCCGCGTCTATCGCATTCGCGAACGTCGCATCGAGCAGCTGACGGAAGATCACAGCTTGCTCAACGACTACAAGAAGATGAAGCGCCTCACGGAAGAGGAAATCGCGAATTTTCCTCACAAGAACGTGATCGTGCGCGCGCTCGGCATGAAGGACACCGTCAAGGTCGACACGCGCTTCGAAGCGCCGAAGGCCGGAGACGTGATGCTCTTGTGCAGCGACGGATTGTGCGGCCCCTTGAGCGACGAGCGCATGCTCGAAATCGTGCTCGGAGCGCGCGATCTGCCGCACGCCACGCAGCGCTTGATCGAGGGCGCCAACGAGAACGGCGGCCCCGACAACATCACCTGCGTGCTGGCCCGCTGGATCGAGTGAGCGTTCGGCCCAGGGCGCGCCCGCAGCGCGCCCGTTGGGCATTTCTGTTCAGGTCTGGCTCAGGCGGTTTCCGTGAGCGAAATCGCGTGCTTGCCTGCCAGGCTTCGCGCGCGCAGGTTGCGCGGGGTAGAGCGGAGCGCGATGCGCCGCGTGCCAGCGGCGGGCAGCGTGATGAAGTTGTCGGCGAGCCCGAGCTCCACGCTGTCATCCCAGAAATACAGGTCCACGACTGGGCGCTCGCTCGCGATCACGAGCTGTCCGGCGTCGATGGACACGCGCAACCGGGGCTCCGAGAAGCGCGCTTCTTTCGGCTCACTGAGCAGCCGGAAGCTGCTCGTGCCGGCGAAACTGGCAGCAATGAGGGTGGTTGCCGGGTCGAAGCTTTTGACGTTCGCTTCCACCGCGACCCGACGCGCGCCGGGCTCGAGCGTGACCGCTGCGCTCCAGCGCTCGAGGAGTTTGCCATCGGTCAGTGAGCGCGCTTCGAGCGTGGCTTCTGCGCTGAGACTCTGACTCGCGTTGTCGAGCACGGTCCACAAGCGCACCACCCCCTCCGAGCGCTCGATGCTGAGCATGCCGGGGGCATGGAGTCGGCAGAGTTCGTAGGCAGCTGCCTTGAGCTCGAACGCGGAGTCGATCACCGCCCAGCTTTGCACGGGCCAGCAATCGTTGAGCTGCCAGATCAGCGAACCCTTGCAGAACTCGGAGCGCCGGTAGTGTTCGATGCCATGCCGTAAGGCGTCGCGTTGATTGAGCTGCGAGTAGTAGAGCCAATCTTCCAAGGTCTCGGATTTCGGGTAGTGAAGCTCGACGTATTGGATGAAGGTCTCGTAGCCCTTCTTGGTCTTGTCGTGCCAACGCGCACGCAGATCGCGCAGCGGCAACGCAAGTGGCGTCGGGCTCTGCGCCGCGCACTGGGCCAGCGCTTTGCGCCCCGGCGCCGATGCGAAGCCGAACTCGGAAGCGAAGCGCGTCTTCGAATCCTCGTAAAATTTCCAATCGCCGCGCCCGTGCCAGACGTCCCAGTAATGCTGATCTCCGAAGCCGTCTGAATTGGCGCGCGGTCCGCCGCAGGGCGAGCTCGGAATGTACGGGCGTTCGCCGTCGAACTCGCGCACGACCTCTGGCAACACGCGATCGTAGAGGTGCTCGCCGTAGTAGCGCGGGGGGTGGCGCGAGGCGTCCGTCCACTTGTCCTGATACATAGTCAGGTTCTCGTTGTTGCCGCAGTAGATCGCCAGGCTCGCCCGATTTCTCAGGCGCTTTACTGCGGCCGTGGCCTCCGCACGCGCCACGGCCTGAGCCTGCGGCCCGTCCGGGTAGAAGCTGCAGGCATAGGGGAAGTCTTGCCAAACCAAGACGCCGAGCTCGTCGCACGCATCGTAGAAGTCTTCGCTCTCGTAGATGCCGCCACCCCAGATGCGCAACATGTTCATGTTGAGCCCGACCGCGCGCTCGACTTGGCCGCGCACGCGGGCGCGATCGACGACCGCGGGGAATGTGGAATCCGGGATCCAGTTCGCGCCCACGCACCACACGCGCTTGCCATTGCATTCGAACTCGAACGACTCACCGAACGTGTCCGCCTCGCGCCGCAGCGCGATACGCCGCAAGCCAATGCGCGTCGTGCGTCGGTCGAAAGCGTCGCGTTCGAGCGCGTCGCCGCTCGCCGACGCATTCGGCACTAGCAGGCTCGTGACCTCGTAGAGCCGCTGCTCGCCGAAACCGCGGGGCCACCAGAGCTCGGGGGTGTCGAGCCGCAACACCTCGCCGTCGCGGAAGACTCCGGGAACTCCAGCAATTTGATGCACAACATCGCCTGCCCCATCGCACTCGGAGTGGAAGCTGAGCTCGACCTTGCCGTCGTCCAAATGGCGCTGCTTCACGTGCACCGAGCGAATGCGGCCGCGGTACTGCACGAGCTCGACCTTGCCCCAGACACCGGCCGAAATCAGGCGCGGACCCCAATCCCAACCGAACATGTACTGGGCCTTGCGCACGAAGGCGCGTGCATCGAAGTGGACGAGGTTCTCCGGCAAAGCTTCACTCGCGAAGTAGCGCGCGCGGCGCTCAGCGCCCACGCGCTCGGCCGAGCTGAACACCACGCGAAGCTCGTTGCTTCCAGGGCGCAGCGCGGCGCTCACGTCGAGCTCGAAGCCCACGAACATGTTGTCGTGTTCAGCGAGCTTGACGCCATTTACGTAGATCGCGGCGACCGTGTCGAGCCCGGCGAACGCGAGCAGCACCCTGGGCAAGGTTGGATCCGGGACGTAATCGAATTCGGTCTTGTAGACCCAATCCTCCGCGTCGACCCAACGCGTGCCGAGCTCGTGGAGGTTCTCGAACGGATCGGCGATCACCCCGTTGGCCATCAAGTCCAGGTGCACGTGACCCGGAACCTTGGCGCTCAACCACTCGAGCTTGCTATAACCATACATCCCCGGAGGCTGAAGCCAGCTCTGCGCGGAAAACTGCCAACCGGAATCCAAAGAAGTTGAGCGCAACACGGGGCGCAAAGTAGTGCGCCGCTTGGCGGGTTACAATCGCTTCGTCGAGCTTTCGTGCAGCGACAATCCTCGAGAATATTGGAGCGGGTGGCAGCGGGCTCTCGGCGTTTCGGGGCGCTCGCCGCGACGAAGCAATCAGGTGGCGCGCATGGTTCGCTCCGCACTGCCCGTCCTCGAGCTCCAGCGAAGGGGTGCGGCGCGGGGCGCAGGCGGTACTCGAGCAGGCGAAGCCGAGCAAGAGCTAGGGACGCGCCGATGGCTATGGCCTACCGAGCAAGAGCTCGGACCGCCTCTCAAGGGGTAACACGGTGGTAACGCGAACTGTCGCAGCCGGTAACCCAGGACAGGGCGCGGGGTTGAAGCTGCACTCTTCTCGAGCGGCACGAAGGTTGCTGAGGGAGGTTGTTGAGAAAGGTTGTTGAGGAAGAACGCCGATGACTATCGCTCCGCTCGCAAACCGATCACCTGATGCGCTGTGTTCTCGCTTGCTAAAAGTGGGTCTGCTGGCCGCGTCGCTGGCTGGCGTGGGATGCTCCCCATCGAGCGTCGCCAAGGCCGATCTCGAGGCACAAGGCGGCGCCGGCGGCAGGTCCTTTGGTATCGCTTGCAATCGAGCCGCGGAGTGCGACGACGACCCGGCCGTTTCGTCCCCCTCCGGACAATGTCTGCCGGATGGCAGCTGCCGTTGTTCACCGGGGCATGTTCTCAACCCACGCAGCGGCAAGTGCGCGCTGTCGAAAGGGTCCGATTTGACGAGCGTCGATGGTTGGGCCGTCGTGGGTGAGCTGGCCGCGGCGGCGCGCGGCGACGAGGGTGCGGTCGCGTACGTCGAAGAGATCAGCGAGGGAGACGCGGGCCGCTCGCGGCTGCTCTTGCAGCGCTTCGATGCGAGCGGCACCTTCTTCGGAGAAACGCTGCAGCTAGCGAGCGGGGCGCGCGGCGACTTGGGGGGCGTTGCAGTCACTAGCGACGGAGAGCGCTATCTGGTGTGCTGGACAGAGGCGGCGCAAGTCAGCTGCAGTGCGCTCGGTGACACGCTCGTGCCAAGCCCCGTCTTCCAAGAGGCAGGAAAGGCCGTCGGCGTGGTCCATGGCACTCCGGGCTGGCTAATTGCGACCATGACCGACCCGCTCGTCGCGCCTGCCAAGTTCATCCTGCGCTTGCTCGCCAACGACTTCGAACCGCTGTTGCCCAGCACGTCTTTGAGCGTGACAAGCGAACTCTCGAGCCAACTTCAAACGCCGCTGCTCGCCAGCACCGCCTTGGGGTTCCTGTTGGTCGCCAGCGATCCGACGCTGGGGAACCGAGCACGGCTCTACCGCTTGGACACAGCACTCAATCAGCTGGGAGAGGCGATCGATTTGGGTCACCCGTTTTGGTTTTCGGGTTCTCTGGCCGCAAATGCAAATCTCATCGCAGTGAGCTTGGCCGAACCTTATGGCAGCAACTTGATGTTGCTCGATGCGGACGGCTTGCTTCAATCGTTGCCGATCCCCGGTGGGTACAAGACGGGGATGCACGAGGCTCTCGTGGTTGAAGACTCAAGAGTGCTCGCGAGCTGGTTCACGACCGAGCCCAAACTCTACACGCAGGCGTTTTCCAATGGCCGCGAGCATGCGCTGCTACCTCCTGGCACGAGCGGCGCGCCCTGGGGAGCATCGACTTCGATGTCTTCCAGTCTGGTATTGGTGCGCGTTTCTAACCGAACTTTAGGCGTGTACGGGACGTCGTCATTCGGCCCCGCGTCGTCAGAGACCTGGATCAAGGACGGGATCGCGGCTCGGCCGTTGGCCGCGGACTAGAGCCCGCAGAAGCGCCACCCCCTCTGCGCCTGTACGTTGGAGCGGTAGAGCGAAACCACATGCGCGGCATCCGGATCACCTCGACGCCCGTCAGCACGCTGGCGTGCGCCGAGAAACTCGACTTCTTCGCTTTTGCGAACGAGTGCGGTACGACGCGTGGCTGACGTCCGTGTCGGTGCGACTGGGTAGTACCCAATCATAATCTTTGATGGCGCCCCCTCCGCCACTTGGGACTCGCGACAGATCATGCAATGCTTGCTTTGAATTGTCGGAGGAGTCACTCGCAGCAGGGCAGGTCATCGACGGCAAGTACCGCGTCGAGCGTGTCCTTGGAGCCGGCGGCATGGGCGTCGTCGTCGCGGCGTGGCACATCGAGCTCCAACAGCGAGTCGCGGTAAAGGTGCTGCGCGCGGCGACCGTCTCGGCAGAGGACGCGCTCGAGCGTTTTCGCCGAGAAGCGCGCGCCGCCGCGAAGCTGCGCAGCCAACACGTCGCCCGCGTGATCGACGTCGGCAGGATCGACGGCAAAACGCCGTTCATGGTGATGGAGTTCCTCGACGGAACGGATCTGGCCGGAGAGCTCGCCGCGCGCGGGACACTGCGGGTAACGGAGGCAGTCGGTCACGTTCTCCAAGCCATCGAAGCGCTCGCCGAGGCACACGCCGCGCGCATCGTGCATCGCGACCTGAAGCCAGCAAACTTGTTCCTGGCGTGCCAGCCCGACGGCACGCGCCTGATCAAGGTCTTGGATTTCGGCGTCTCGAAGGCGGTGGATCCGACACCGGGCTCGCTGGCTCTGACGCACGAACATGCGTTCATCGGCTCGCCACTCTACACGTCGCCCGAGCAGATGCGCTCGGCGAGGGACGTTGATGCGCGCACCGACATTTGGGCGCTGGGCGCGATCTTGTTCGAGCTCCTCTCCGGAGTCCCTCCGTATATGGAGGACTCAATCCCGGGGCTGGTGCAGGCGCACATGGAGACGCGCCCGAACCTTGCAAAGCTTCGTCCCGATGCGCCAGCTGAGCTCTCGCAAATCATCCTACGCTGTCTGGAACTGGATCGGACCAACCGCTATCAGGATGTTGGCGAGCTCGGCTTGGCGCTCGCGGCCTTTTCGCCCGAGTTTGCGCTGCATGCGCAGCGAGCGCTGCGTGTGCTCGGCAATCGTAAGCTGACCGAGTCGGGCGTCGAAATCACTCCGGCGCGCGCGCCGTCGGCGGCGTTGTCGCCCATGCGGCCTGCCGAAGTGCCGCGGGCTCAGCGAACCGTCACCGCCTGGGTCGAGCCGGAAGCCGAGCGCTCGCGCGGTCCGTTCAGGCGGCGCGCCGGCGTTCTAGGAGCGGCGCTACTTGGGCTCGCATTGCTCGGGCTAGGTATCGCGCGGGCGGCCAAGCCGGACGCGCCCCCGGCGACTCTCGCCGCGCCCACTCTGTCAACGGTGCCAGCGCCCACGACGCTCGAGCACGAGCCGCTGCAGCCGACTCACGCGCTGCCGGTGAAAGCGCCGCTCCAAGCGGCAGCGCCCGCCGCCACCGCGCCGACCAAGGTGCAAACCACGGCCACGACCGTTGCGGGAGGAGCGCGCCCAAGCGTCGTGCCATCCACCAAGCGCGTCATCAAGCGATCGAGTCCGCGGCCCCAAGCGAAGTCGAGCCCAAGCGCAACCGAGAAAACGCCGTCGAACGGCCTGCCTGAATTCGGCGGCCGTCGCTGACACGCGACAGGCTCCGAGGTAGTTCAGGGCGCAGGCCGAGGAGCACCGTTGAGCTCGCTGGCGCTGGAGACGACCCGACCGACTAGGCCGTAGGCGACCGCTTCTTCGGCGCTCAGCCAGTGATTGCGTTCGGTATCGCGAGCGATGCGTTCGAGTGCCTGGCCCGTGGCTTCTGCAAAGATGCGATTCAGGCGCGCGCGCACGGCGATGATTTGCTGCGCCTCGATCTCGATGTCCGAGGCCGGTCCGCCCACGCCGCCCGTCGGCTGATGAAGCATGAAGCGCGTGTTGGGCAGCGCGAAGCGCCGCTCGCGAGGCACGGCCGTATAAATGAGAGCGCCCGCGCTCGCCACCCAGCCCGTGCCCACGATCGAGACCTCGGCGTCGACGAACCGCAACACGTCACGAATGGTGTCGCCGGCCTCCACGTGCCCGCCCGGAGAGTTGAGCAGCACGCGGATCGCGTCGCGGCTTTCGCTTGCCAGCGCCAGCACCTCGGCGCTCACGGACTGCGCAAGCGCCATGCTGACTTCGCCAAAGATCAGCAGCGTGCGGGCTTTGAATAGCCGCGCCCAAGTAGCAGGTGATGGGCGGATCACCCCGTCTTCTGCAGGCGTGTCGGCGCTTTTCATGTCTAGGAGTTCATGCGGGGACGAGCGCGTTCTCGCCATAACCGAAACGCTTCAATGCTTAACCCGGGCTCTCTCGAGTAGACACAGGCCTGCCGCCGAAATAGGATTCTTGGGCATGGCGGCTCCGCGCAAGCGACTAGACCTGGAAATTCGTCACCTCGGGCCCGGCGCTGAACTCGTGCTGTCGGAAGCGGGGAGCTGCGTGCTCGTCTTGCGCGGCTCATGTGTGGTGCGCACGCCTAAGACGAGCAGCGAGCGGGTGCAGGCCGGCACCCTGCTGCTCGCCGAGGCGGGCACGCGGCAGGCAGCTGACCTCCGCGTTCTGCAAGCACTCGGCTTGATGGGCTCCGATCTCGGCAGACGTTGGCGCGTCGAGCAACTGGCGCGTCGAGTCGGACTGTCACGCGCTGCCTTCGCCCGACGCTTCGCGCTCGCCACCGGGGTGCCCCCTCTGCGCTACCTTTCCGAACTGCGACTGGCTCGTGCGTCGGAGCTCCTACAAAGCTCCGACGCCTCGCTCGCTGAGTTGGCCGACGCCGTCGGTTACGCCTCGGAGTTCGCCTTCAGCCGAGCGTTCAAGCGCAAATACGGGACGCCTCCCGGAGTGTTCCGCCGTATCAACGCGCCATCCGCAGGGCCCACGCTACGCTGTGCGGCGTGAGCGCTCGGCGCCCACGCCCACAACTCGATAGCGTCGCGTGCGGGCTATTTGCAGGCCGCAATGTTCAGCGAAGCGGCACTCGTCAAGATGGTTTGGCAAGAGCTGATGTAAACGCTCTGCTGGGCCCCTGCTGACGTACACGCCGCCGTCGTAATCGAAGCACATTGACTCGCGTCGCTCCCCGTTTGCGCGGCCAGCGCCACGCAACAGGCGTTGGCCTTGGTGCATGTACTGCAATCGCCACTTGCGGCCCCGCCGGAGCTGCTGCTCGTGCCACCCTTGCTGGCGGAGCCGCCGGTGCCCGTCGTGCCGCCGGTCGTGCCTTCGCAGGCGCTGGTCGCGCTGTCCAAGCAGCCTAAGAGTGCGTCACAGGTTCCGTTGACGCATGCCTGAACTTTGTTGAGCGTGTCATTCGTATTGCAGCCCGCGGGGATCGCCATGTTCCCGCTACCGCCCGAGCCGTTGCTCGCGCAGACGGAGTTGCAGTCTAGCGTGAGGCCATTGCAAGTGGACTCCTTCTGACAGACCTTGGTACACGCATCTTTGACCTGGGCCGCGCTCGGTGTGCCGCCGCCGCTCGAGCCCCCTCCGCAACCGAGCAAGGCCACGAGTGCGAACGCCCACGAACTGAACATCGTTGAGTTTACAGTTTGCATGGAATTTCGCGCATCATACGCGAGCTAGATACAAACGGCGACTCCCTGCGCTCGCGCCCGGCGGTCAGCGCGGCGTAGACCTATCAATGCGGCACTTCGGGCACGATCGTGCCGCAATTGACGAACGCGAGGTTCGTGTCGGCGCGAAAATGTGAAGCCACCGTGTGGCGCTCAGCTTGGAACATATCGAACGGATACACCATGCCGGGCGTGAGCCCTAGGCTGTCCACCGATACCGACTGAGTTTCGGCATTGTGCACACCACCCAAGTCAATCACGAGCCTGTTGTTGATGAAGACCCACACGTCATCATCTCCAATGAACGTGAATGTCTCTCCTCCGTTGTACTGAAACTGGGTGTGAATCTCGGTCGTGAAATGGAAATTGTGGTTGTTGCCTTCGTTGCCGAAGCCCTGGCCATCCAATGGAAAGAAGTTTGCAGCCTGGAAGCTGCTGGCGCCGTTGATGGGCGCGAACCAAAGGTTGAACTCGAAGGGCATGTTGACGCCGCTGACGTTGCGATAGAACTGATCGAAAGCGGCCTGGCCAGTCACCGTCTTGGTCGCGCCGCTCGGCGCATACACGGGCTTGCGGTCGGCACCGAGCGTGGTTTGAACGATGCCTTTGTCGTCCCCTTCGTGCGAGGCAGCCGCTTCGAAGTTCTGTTGGTCTGCGTGAAAATCACGAATCACTGCCAAAATCGTGGTGCCACAGCCACTCGTCGACGTGGCTCCCACAGTTCCGCTGGTGGTGTCGATCGGGGCGCCCACTCGGTAGCCGCCCACGTCCGCCTGCGTGAAACCCGCGGGTAGCGTGGTGGTCGGAGGCGCGGACATGGATCCGCCAATGCCGCCCGCGGCACCTGCGGCCCCACCCGGAGTGATGGTGATGCCGCTGCCGCCCTCGCTGTTGGTAGAGCCACCATTGCTCGATTGAACGCCGGAAGCGCTCGGCATTCCGAGACTGAGATCGCCCTGCCCGGAACTCGAACAGCCCCAGGAAATGGCGAGACAGAAAGCCTGCGCGGAACAAACTGCGGCGAGTTTGAGAACTGGCAATTTCATGGCGACGACCCTCGTTCCCGTCGTGGCTCGCGCGACGCAATACGGCTCACACTTTAATTGGGCGACTCGCCTTTTGTCCACGGTCTCGCGAGTGCTCGGGCCCACCGCAACTCGATTGCTGCGTCCGAAGTTTTCCTTCATCGGCGCTCTCGCGCATCGGGTGCGGTCCATCCGCGAAACGCGGCTACATGCTCGAGCTAACGCCACGCTAAAAATTTGCCGAGCTCGGTGCGAATGAAAGAGCGAGAGCGCCGTTTTGAATGAGAGTGACGTCGCGCCAATCGGGAACCGCGCGGGCGCGGGCATGCGCTCGCACGGCTGCCCTAGCCGTCCGCTAGGGCACGCAGCGATTCGAGCAGGCGCTGGCGTTCCTCGGGCACGAGCCACGGCGACAACAGATCGAGGTCGACCAGTGAAAGCTCGGCGAGTTTGTGTTCGGCGCGAGCAGCGACGACCGCGCGCAAGATGCGCTCGCCGAGCTCGCTGAGGGCGGGCCGGATTTGTGTGCTCAAATCGAGGGACGAGGCTTCGCTGGTTCGGCGCTGCACGGCCTTGCTGAGCTCGATTTGCAGTGCAAAGAGCTCAATCGCTGGGCGCTGTGGGAGGCCCATGCGCTGAGCGCTGTGGCCCACGTCGGCCAAGACTTCGCGCTCCCGCGGCAGATCTTCGATCGGCAGCGCGTGCGCGACTTTGAGCGCGGCCACGAGCGGCATGAAGGCGAAGCGGCGCGCGATGAGGTCGACTAGATGCGTCGTGGCGTCGAGACGCTGGCGCTCCCCGAACCAGCGCTGTTGGCTGGCTTGCACGCGCGCCGTGTTGGCACCGAGCCACGCATCGATGCGCTCGCCGAGTTCATGCGAACGCGCGGGTCCGACCCAGTAGACTTTACGCGACAGCGCGGGCTCGCAATGCACCGCAAATCCAGGGCGCTCGAAAGCCCTGCGTTCGAAGCTGTCGGTGACGATGGCGCCGACCCGCCCCTGTGTCAGCAATTCCGGCAAACTCGTGTTTTGCTCCACACTGATGAGTTCGCGATCGGGGTAGCGCGTGCGTGCCCAGCCTTCAAGCACGCCGCCGCGGTTGACGGCGATGCGCGGCGCCGCCGTGTCCCCGAGCACACAAGGGCCACCTCGTGCTACGGCGCGCGTCATGTAGCCGGAGACGGCACGCGTGGGCTGCCAGGTGACGCCACTCATCACGACGTCGAAAGCGCCAGAAACCAGGCGCTCGCCAAGCTCAGACCAATGAAAAGGTACAAAGGTTGGCTGGAACCCGAGATCGTGGGCGAGTTTTCCCGCGAGCTCCGCGTCGAAGCCCGTCACTGCGCCCGCCGCGTCGCGGACGGAGAAGGGCGCGTAGTCGCCACTGGTTCCGACGCGCAGCTCCGAACGCGGAGCGCTGGCGTGCGCGGGCGCGACCAGCGGCGCCGCTCGGCGTGCAGATGGCGCTTTGGCGTTGATGGTCACGCGCGGAACGCTCGCTCGATTCGCCGAACATCCCCAGGTGACGGCTACCAGCAGCACAAGTCGGGACGCCGTCTGAAGCATCACCTGCTCATGCCAGATCGGTGACCGCGCGAAAACTGAGCCGCGCGGCCGTTTCGGACCGGCTGAGCCCTGCGCGAGCCCGACACACGCCGGTTAGCGCGACATAATGTGCACGGGCTCCGCGGGCTTGCCACGCTCAGGCGCGCCGGAGAGCGGCGCGATCAACGCGTAAATCACGCCGAGCACGAAGAGCATCAACAAGCTCGTGATGAGGTAGGTGTTGACGGGCGGGTGACGCGCTGTGCTCCAGCCGTCGCCGTAGAACTTGCCGCCGCTACGCAGGCGCAGCTTCTGCTGCACGCCTTGCATCAGGTCGGGCATCGCCTCGGGCTCGCCGAGCGCGCCTCGCAGCATCGCGCGCACGCTCTCTTCGGTGCTCGCTTCGAGCTCCTGTGCCACCGGACTCTCCGGGCCGCTGTGTTCGTTGGCGTCGCTCATCCGACCTTTTCTCCCAGTCTGCGCTCGACCGCGGCTTTCAGCATGGCGCGCGCGCGGTGTAAGCGACTTTTGACGGTGCCGTCGGCAAGCCCGGTGATCTCGGAGAGCTCTTCGTAGCTGAGATCTTCGATGTCCCGGAGCACGAGGATCTCTCGGAAATCCGGGTCCATTTCAGAAATCGAGAGCTCGACGATCTGCTCGAGCTGATACCCCTCGACCAAGTGGTCCGGCCGCGACACCTGCGCCGTGGTGACGCCCTGTGACAGCCCATGATCGGCGCGATCTTCACTGGCCTCGAACTCGTCCTCAGCACCGCTGCGGCGGCGCGTGAGATACTTGAGGCGGTTCTTACAGAGGTTTACCGCGATACGATAGATCCAGGTGCTCAATCGGGAATCGCCGCGGAACGTGCTGACGGCTTTGAACACCTGCACGAAGACTTCCTGCGCCATGTCCTCCGCCTCATCGCGGCGACCCACCATGCGCAGCACGATCTTGTAAACGCGCCCCTGGTAGAGCTGCACGAGCTCGAGAAAGGCGCGCTCATCGCGTTCCTGAAGTCGCTCGATGAAGCGGCGCTCGGCTGAAGGGTCGAGGTCGGTCACGCGAAGAAGGAGGCTCCGGCCAATACCTGGTGTCCGACAAGGTGCGTGAGCGACAACTGGGTCGACTCACGTGTCTGCTGCGACAGCGAAAAGCCTACGAAAGTTCCCCGCCCCCAGCCAGGCCCCTCACACGCCGAGGCGGGCGAGCGCTCAGCCGAGCCGCGCTACCCGCATCGGGCGACAGGTCGGGGCGGCAGGTTCCCCTCAAAACAGGCTGAGTTCCGGCGCATGGATTCGAACCACGATTCAGGGATTCAAAGTCCCTTGTCCTGCCTTTAGACGACGCCGGAAAGGGCCGAGAGCTTAGCCAGTCTTTGCTTCTCCACAAGCCCCCTGACAGGGCTCCGCGAGCGAAAACCTCGCAGCGCGCGCGGGGCCGGGCGCCCGGTCAGCGGCGCGTGCGCTCGTGCACGTAGTCGACGACGAAGCGCACCGCGTCCGGCGAAGTCTCCGGCAAGATGCCGTGGCCGAGATTGAAGATGTGGCCATCGCGCCCCGCAATGCGCCGCAAAATGTCGTCGATTCGGCGCGTCAGCAACTCGCGCGGCGCATCGAGCAACAACGGATCGAGATTGCCTTGAATGCCGACGCCCGTGCCGAGGCGCGCCCAGGCCTCGTCGATCGGCGTGCGAAAGTCCACACCGATTACGGTGCCGCCCGCGTCGCGCTGCAGCTCGAGCAGTGTGGCCGTGTCCGTCCCGAAGTGAATCACGGGTACAGAGGTGGTCTCGATGTCCTTCAAAATGTGGCGCACATGCGGCTGAATGAACTCGACGTAGTCGCTGGGCGACAGCGAACCAACCCAGGAGTCGAAGAGCTGAACGGCCTGCGCGCCCGCCGTGATCTGCGCGCGCAAGTAGCGGCGAACCACTTCCGAGAGCTTGCCCATCAAGGCGTGCCAGACCTCTGGCTCGCGGTACATGAGGCGCTTGGTGATGGCGTAGTGCGAGCTCTTGCCGCCCTCGATCAGATAACTCGCGAGGGTGAATGGCGCGCCAGCGAAGCCGATCAACGGCGTCTTCCCGTCGAGCTCGCGCCGGATCATGCGAATCGCGTCGAGCACGTAGCCGAGTCCGTCTTCCGGCTCGATCACGCGCAGAGCATCGACGTCCGCGCGCGTGCGTACCGGGTGATGAATCACGGGCCCTTCGCCGGCCGCAAACTCGAACGGCGCGCCCATCGGTTCGAGCGGCAGCAGGATGTCCGCGAACAGAATCGCCGCATCGACGCCCATCGCCTTGACGGGCTGAAGCGTCACTTCGGTCGCGAGCTCCGGCTGCTTGCAGATCTGAATGAGCGTGTGATTTTTGCGGATGGCCCGGTATTCGGCCATGTAGCGCCCAGCTTGGCGCATGAACCACACGGGGGTCATGTCGACCGGCTCGCGGCGACACGCGCGTAAGAAACGATCCCACATAGCGTCGACTACTTTAGTTGGCGAGGGCGGCGGGTGGCATCATCGCGTTGTGCGGCGCTTGCTCGCCCTTGTTCGCGCGATCCCGCATCTCGTACTTGGAGGGGCACTTGGCCATGATCTGTGTGGCCTCGAAATCGCCCGAGGCGGCCAGGGTGCCCTCTGCGGTCACGGACACATCCATACCCGGAATATCACGGAAGGTGTCGGGCACGATGCACTGCGCGTAGCGCACGGGCAAGGTGGCGCCCTTCTTGGCGATCGTGAAGCGGTACTCACACGGTTGATCGCGTCGACGCAGCGTGCCTTTCACCAAGGTGCCGTCGACGCGCACGTTGCGGCCGTTGAGCTTTGCCTTCTCTTTGACGAGCTCGTCGACACCGCGCGAGTACACGGCCGCGTTCTCGAAGCTCGTCATGACGAGCGTCAGGATCCCTCCGCCCATCACCAGCAAGGCGACCAACAGACCGAGGTTACGCTTTGAGCCGCTCGGGATGGGCGCCGCGCGCGTCACCGGCACCGGCTCTTCCGCCCGGGCGGTGGCTTCAGAATCGGCTAACGCTTGGGCAAGCTCGTCATCGACACGGCTCATGCTCGCTAACCTAGCCCCGAGCTGCCCCGGGATCCACCCACGGGAACCCGGCAATTGCAGCGCGGGGGCCTTAAACTGACGGAAGCTTGGGCCGGGAGGGGCGAGGCGCTCGAGCAGTGCTGCACAATCGGGGGTTTCCAGGGACCCCGGCGACGAGTCGCGCCACCCGTCGCCCCACGACCCGGCGGCGCTTGCTCACGTTAAACTCTTCGCGGCAGACATAGTCTGAGGCCGCTTGGAGCGAGCGTTGACCCAAACCCAAGACGACGACGTAATTCGCTGGCTCCTCGAGGGAGACGCGGCAATCCGCTGGCAAGTGCAGCGCGATCTGCTGGCCGCGCCGGCGGGGAGTGTGGCGCGAGAGCGGCGCGCCGTGCTGTTCGAGGGTTGGGGTGCGCGTCTCCTCGCGCTGCAGGACGCCGAAGGCACCTGGGGGGGTGGTCTTTACAATCCAAAGTGGACTTCGACCACTTACACGCTGTTGCTGCTTCGCGATTTCGGACTGCCCGCAGAGGCGCTTCAGGCGCAGCGGGCCTGTTCGCTATTGCTCGAGAAAGGCCCGCGAGCAGACGGAGGGGTCAACTTCGGTGACGCGCGTCGCAGCGAGACTTGCATTACGGGGATGGTGCTGTCGCTTCTAACGTACTTCGAGTGCGACGACCCCGGCGTCGACACCATCGCGAATCACTTGTTCGAACGGCAGATGCCGGACGGCGGTTGGAACTGCCGCTATCCGGGCGCGACACACGCGTCCGTGCATACGACGATCAGTGTGCTCGAAGGCCTGCGGACGTACGCGCTGTTGCGCCCGAAGCGGGCACGCGAAGTGCGCCTTGCTCAGCAGCGCGCGTGTGAATTTCTGCTTGTTCACAAGCTGTTTCGCTCCCATCGCACCGGCCACGTCATCAAGCCGGAGTTCAAGCGCTTTGCGTTTCCGCCGCGCTGGCACTACGACATCTTGCGTGCCCTCGACTACTTCCAAAGCGTCGGCGCGCCGCGCGATGAGCGTCTTGCCGAGTCCATCGACATCGTGCGCACGCGGCGGAGCGCCGCTGGGCGCTGGTCGCTCGACAAGCCCTACGCCGGCAAGTCGCACTTTCAGCTCGAACGAGCCGGCGCGCCGAGCCGTTGGAACACGCTGCGCGCGCTGCGGGTATTGAGGTGGTGGGAGCGGACGAGCCTGTGACAGTAGTGCCCCGCTGCGACGGGTCAGCGCCGCCGGGGAGCTTCAGTTCGCGCAGTGCGTCTTGTTCGTGCTTCCGAAGCACATGTTAGTGCCCGCGGTCATCGTGTAGACGGCGTTCGAGGGGTCGTGACAGAAGCTCGGAGCCTGAACGCTGGTTCCGCCAAGCAAGACCGCCGTGGTTAGCAGGTGGGCGTGAGCTTGATCCATTTGCCCTTCCCCCTCGACGATGGAGTTGCTGCCGCCCGCCACGTAGTCGTCGTCGTCCCCGCCGCACAGCACGTCGATAGACGTGTTGTCCTTGCTCACACCCGTCGCGGGGTCCGGCGAGCCGGAGAGCGTGTCCTGGCCACCCTGACCGAGAATCACGTCCAGGCCGGAACCACCCTCGAAGACTTCCGCGTTGGCAGAGCCGATGAACACATTCGGCTGCGTCAAGCTGCCCGCCAGGTACTCCACGTTGATGTAACTGTTGTGCGTCCCGCTGGCGCCCGCAGTCGCGGTGGTCCCATCCAAGCTGACGTGGACGTAGTCGGATGACCCGATGGCGCAGCTCTTCAGGTTTGCATTGATGGCGGTGGCATCGCTACAAATCGCGGCGGCCACCGGATTCGGCGCATCCGTGAAGTCGACCTTGTTGACCTCGCTGAGGTCACTCCCACCCATGATAAGGTCGTCGCCCGCGCCCGGTTTCTCGCTGCCGTAGATCGCCGCGCCCAGGCCAGCCCAGGTGGTTCCTCGCAGCGCTTCGTTCGCCGCGGTGCTCGCGGGGAACGCGCTCAACTCGTAAAAGGTGTCGTTGCCCAGATCTCCGTAGAGCGAGTCGTCGCCAGCGCCGCCGTACAAGTGGTCGTCGCCTTTGCCGCCGTAGACGTGGTCGTTGCCGGGCCCGCCGAACAAGTAATCGGCGTTGTCGCTACCCGTGATCAAGTCAGGACCGCCGCCAGCGAGCACGACCTCGACGTCGCTGCCAATCTTGTCGGCTTCGCGTGAGGTCAAGCTCTGTTCGCCGCTGGCGGTCACTCCATCGAGCTTGACCAGCAAGACGCCGTTCGCACTACGCTTGCTGTAGTCGACGACGTCGGTTCCGCTACCACCCGCGATGACCTGGTTGCAGTCATCCTGCGTGAGCGTGGTCTGGTTGTCGTCCGGGCCCATGTCGAACCAGTCGTCGCCAGCTCCACCGTTGAGCTTGTCGAGCGGACAGCTCGCGCTCGGCACGACCAGCGGCCCGCCCATCAGGACGTCGTTGCCGTCGTTGCCGTTCAGGGTGTTGGCACCGCTGCCGCCCACTAAGACATCATCGCCGTCGGCGCCATTGATGACGGCCATGCTTTGCACGTCGTCGTGCTCCGAGAGCCCCCCCACGTACGTCCAGGCAAGGTCACCATCCCCAACCGGGACGGGGGAGGGCACCATGCTGGGGGCCGACGAACCGCTCAGCATAGCCGAGTCGGTCATGACCCCGAACACGCCGTTCGAGTCGCGCACCACGTCACCGAGCGCGTAGCGGGTCGCACCGGCAAGCAGCGCGGCGTGACCTTCACACACCCAAGTCACGGAGTTGTCTACCACCGTCGCGCCGATCGTGGTCGGCCAGGTCGGCTCCGTGCTGCCGTCGGTGCTGCCCGTCGTGATCGCCTTGTAGTAGAAACCGTTCGAACTAGTCTTCACGACATATTCGCCAGCGCTGTAGGCCTGGCCGAAATGCCAATATCCGCCCAGCGTAGTCCAGGTCACTCCGCCGTCGGTCTTGGTGCCACCAATCCCTCCGTTCAAGGTGGTGAGGGTCCCTGTCTGGCCAGTGATACTCGTAACTTCGAAGAGCGCGGCGTGGGCAATGTCCCAAATCGTGTCACCAGGCGCAAACGCGGTGCTGGCCTTCCAGACTTTGCCGCCTGTGGTCCAGGTGACGCCCGCGTCCGCCACGGTCGCACCGATGGTACTTCCCCAAGTCCTATCACCACCGGTAGACGTGCCCGCGACGGTCACTTTGTACCAATAGCCATTCGCCACAATCGGGACCACGACTTCGCCCAAGTTGTAGGCGGTCGGACTCGCGGCAATCGCCGTTGGCTGTTCCCAGGGCACAGCGAGCTGGCCGCCGGCCGCACCGTCGTTACCGACGGACTCGTAGAGCCCGTTTTGGAGACCGAGTTTGCTGACCGTTTCGTAGTGGATCGACCCGTTGATGCGGATGCGACTACCCGTCGTCGCTAGGCGCAACCGATTGCCGACGGTCGAAGCGACATTGGCACCCAAGACCGTATTGATCCTCGCCACGATGGCGGCTGGGGTGTTTTCGCCCGTAAAACCCACTTGCGTGAGGGAGCCCCCGCCTGTGTCGATGTAGAGGTACTCGCCCGTCGACATCTTGACGCCACGCAGGTCACCACCCCAAACAGAGACGCTCGGCGTATCAGTATCGACGAACACCGCCGCGCTGCCATTGGCGCTGTAGTCGACGGTATCGCTAACCTGCCCACCACCGACGATCTTGTCCGGGCCTGAGCCACCGAGCAGCCTGTCGTTGCCCGCGCCGCCATAAACAGACATACCGTAGTTCACGCGGGCCGAAGGCGCGTCGACCGGAAAGCCGCCATCTCCACTAAACGTGTCGTCTCCGCCACCGAGGCTGAAAATCAGGTTCGGGCTGAACGGCCCGGGGGTTTGCCGACCAAGGCTCACGAGCTCGATGTTGGCGACCTTGCTGGACGCCGTGAGCGAGATGTCGATCTGACCGACACTGTCATCGACATCCAGGCCGGTGCTCACGAAGTCGGCCCCAGTGCTGCCTTTGAACACGAACGTGTCCGGAGTCTTCGTGGTAGTGAGCGCCTCGTTGCCATTCACGACGATGCCGCCCGCGTGAAGCAGCGCGCCTTTTGGCAAGCCCGAGGAGAAATCCAAGACGAACGAGTCCGACGAGCCCGCCCTGCCGTTGATGACGAGCGTATTGACGCTCGACAGGGGGATGTTCGTGCCACCCGCCTTGCAGACTCGTCCGTTCACTTTCACGACCGAGTTGCCGGGGGAAACAATGATCACGCCGCTCGTGTTGGCGGTAGCGTCGATCGTGAGCACACCGGCCGCCCAGGCCGTGGCGTCTGCATCGACACAGCTCGTGAGTGCTTCGCCTAGTTCTTCCCCGTCCACAGCGACGGCGCTCGTCGACTCGCCTGCCGCCGAGCTACAGCCAGCCGCACCGATCGCCACAGCGAGCGCCCCGAGAAGCGTGAAACCGGTGGTGCTCGTGCGTCGCGATATTCGAATCATCCCTCAACCTGCCTGCGTTGCCCCGCGAACGGCGATTCGCCGCGCGTGGCTCGTTTCCCTAGTAATCTCCCGCTAGAACGGCACAGGCGCGGGACCTCTAAGCAGAAATTCCAGATTCGACCGCGGCGTCGAGGAAATGCGGATGATTGAGGTGTTCGTCCGCCCGACGCTTCGACCGACCCCGGGTAGGGAGAGGTGTCAGTTGT
>JAEUAF010000585.1 GCA_019695485.1 Sorangium sp. | reverse complement strand
ATAGCGGTAGGAAATGCGCGACGCGATCGCCCTGCCGGAGCTTCGTGCAGGCGAAAAGACGAAGCCGCTCACGGCCTGCAGCGCCGCTTCATCGAAACCGTGCCCCGCCGCGGCCACCACTTGCGCCTTGGTCACGCGACCATCTATGGCAATCGTGAGCGCAAGTGTCACCTCGGCCTCGAGTCCAAGTTCGGCAGCCTCGGACGGATACGGCGCCGCGACGAAGGTCAAGAGAACCGGCGGTACGACCTCCGCGTGAGGCTCGCTGGACGCATGAGCGCTGCTTGGCGTGGAAGTGCCGGGGGACTCTGCGTGACCCAGGTGCGACCTGGCCAAAAGGGCAAGGCAACACGCGGCAGATACCGTGTCGAGGCGCATGAACTGGACCTTGGCTGACTCTGGAAGAGGCGAAAGCGCGTCACTGGGTCGAAGCCGCGTGCGCGGGCGGGGGTCCGCCGCCTGCACGCTGCGACGCGACGAAGCGCTCGAGGCCACACGTGAAGGCTTGCGGCGTCGAACGCCAGAATGCCTCGGCGAAGCGCACGTCGGGCAGCGGGATCAAGGCGGAGCGATATTGCGCCAGCCCCTCCATGGCGTGAAGGTAGTCGAGTTGTTCGAGCTGGGAGCGATGGCAGCGCAAGGCAGCGCGCTTTTGCTCCATCTGTCGGGTGATGTTGACGACGCAGTTCGGTTTGAGCGGTGTCCACACTTCGTACGCACACACCGTCCAATCGCCCCCGTCGAGCCGCCAAGCCTCGGCCAACAGCGCCGACGTCAAGACATGATCTCGGTGCTGTTCGTCGAACCCTGGCACGTAGACCAAACGCGGCTGCACCCGCAAAATGACCTCGCGGAGCGCCGACACCAGCGTCGGCAGCGGCCGCAAATTGCCGTCCTCGGCGCCTAGAAACTCACACGTCGCACCGCCAAGTGCGGCGCAGGCGTCGATGGCTTCTCGTTGCCGCAGCGCTGCAAGCTCCAAAGGCTTTCCGTGACCGCGCCCGCCAAGTCGACCGTCGGTGACGAACAGAACGCTGACGCTGTCGCCGCTCTGTAGGTGCTTGCAGAGCGCTCCGCCGGCGCCCAGCACTTCATCATCGGGGTGCGGCGCTAGCAACAGCACAGGGCCCGAACCTGGCAGGCGCACGATTTCTGGGCGGCACAAGCCGGCCGCGTGGGCTTCGACGTCGCAGAGTAGACTCACGATCACCTCATTTCCTATGCACGCGAGTGACGTGCCTCGCATCGGCAGGCTGTGCGACTCTTGGTTCAGCCCCGCATGGCTTCAATCGGGCTCGTACGAGCCGCGCTCCGTGAGGGGATCGATCCACCGACGAGACCCAACAGCGCCCCGAATGCGACCGACGTAGCCAGGACTTTCGGAGTAGGGTCGAACGAAAATCGGATCTCTTGCCAGGTGGCAGTGTTCGTCATCGAAAAGTGTACGAGTGACATCCCGAGCGCAGCGAGCCCGCCGATGCCTGCGCCAAACAGCGCGAGCAGCGTCGACTCACAGGCGAACGAGGCGAGCACCGCGAACTTGGAAAACCCCAGCGCACGCAGCGTCCCGATCTCGCGCGTGCGCTGGGATACCGCCGAGAACATCGTAATCATCCCGCCCAGCGTGGCAGCGACAGAGAACAACAGGCCAACGACGACGCCGAGCACCATCACCAACGTCGAGGTCCCCTCGGATTGCTTCTCGTAGTATTGGGCCTCCCGAAAAGTCTCGACACCGAGCCGCGGGTCACCTTCCAGCGCAGCCTTGAATTCCGAGTAACGCTGGGGGCTCGCAAGCTGAACGGTGATCGACGAGTACACGCCGTCACGCCCGAAGGAGGAGCGCAGCGTCTCGAGATCCGTCCAGACTTCGGACTCGAATACGGAGCCGGCTGCCTCGAAGACGCCAACCACCTGAACGCGCCGATCGCTCTTCAGCTCGAAACTCTGCCCGAGCTCGAGCCCTTGAAAACGGCCACGAACCCCAATTCCGACCATCGCCTCGTCGCTCCCTGCTCGTGGAGCTCGCCCCGATACCACGCGAAGCGACGGGCGCATCTCGAGTGAGCGCGGGCTCACACCGCGCACTTGGACGTTCGCGACCAGCCCCTCTTCCCCAAGCTTGGTCATGGCGAGCACGATGACCGACTCGGCCGTACCATTCGGCGTGCCATCGCTTGCCACGGCTACGCCGGGCGCGGAAAGCACCAAGGGGCGCTGGTCATTCTCGATACTGCTCGCGAGCTCGCTATCAGAGCCTTTGCGCAGCACCAGCACGTTCCTGGGGTCGCCGGCGCTCACCATCGTCCGGCGCACCCCGTTCGCCAGCATCAGACTCGAGGCGATCACGAACACCACCAGCGCGACACCCGCCGCGCTCGCCAGCGTCGTCGCCCAGCGCACGCGCAAACTGCGCAGATTGTAGACGATGGGAATGAACATCCTCAAGCCACCTTGCGCAGAGCAACGCTGACATCGACCTTGGAGGCGCGGTACGCCGGTAGGCCCGCCGCCAGCAGTCCGAGCGTGAGTCCGACACCCAGTGCAGCGGCGACGGTCGAGGCTTCGACGCGAAAATAGGGAAATAGCCCGCCCAAGTTTTGCTCTATGAACGGAGCCAAGCCAAACTTCGTGAGCGCGCAGGCGACGGCGATGCCCAGCGCAGTTCCGGCCAGGCTGACCAGCGTCGCCTCGCCGAGCACCCAACGCACCACCTGTCCGGGACCGAATCCGACCGCCCGCAGCACGCCGTACTCGCGCGTGCGCTCACGAACGCCCATCGCGATCGTGTTACCGAGGATCAGCATCATCACGATCAGGATGCCCCCGGACGCTACACTGACGGCCTTGAGAATGGCCGACATCATGCCGAGGAAGGACGTATTGAGCGCGCGCTCACTCATGCTCAGCGTTTGCACGCCACTATCCGCGAATTTTGCGTCGATTGCCCGCGACACGCGAGCCACCGCGCTCGGATCGTCGATACGGCTCATGATCCAGCCGATCTGGTCGCGCTGCCGCGGTGGGAGCGCTTCGTTCATGTAGTCGTAGTGAAACCAGAACGTGGAGCGATCGATGGTGCGTCGGGCCGAGCTATAGATCCCAGAGATGACGAACTGAAAATCGCCGGGAAAAATGGTGCCGCGCAGGGTCACTTTGTCCCCGACGTGCCAATTGAGCTTCTTGGCGAGTACGTCACCGACGATGGCGCCATTGCGCGTCTCGAGCCAGGCCTGCTTTTGCGCTGGGGGCACTGAAATTTCGTCGTACACGCGAAAGAATGACGCGGTCTGCACGGCAATGGTCGCGAAGAATTCGCTTTCATGATTGGGGTCTTTGCCGCCGAACCAATTCGCGTGCATCGACGTGACCACACCGGGAGTCCGCTCCACCTCGGCCGCATACTTGCGCGGCAAGGTCATCACGAAGGTCACCTTGTGACGCGTCCCGATGCGGTCTTGCGCAGCATACTTGGCGCCCGCCTGCCACGACGACAGCACTGTCTGCAAGAGGACGAACGCGACCAGAGCCGCGGCCACGCCGCACACGGTTCCCACGGTTCGAAAGCGATTTCGGCCGACATTTCGCAGCGACAAGGTGATCGCGTTCATCAGTTCACGTCAGCCAGCAGCTGTCCCTTCTCGAGGCGATGAACCGCGCTGGCTCGCTCCGCCGCGGCTGGGTCATGGGTGACCATCAAGATGCTCTTGCCGAACTCGGCGTTTAGTCGGGCGAGTAGGTCGAGTATGCCGTTCGCACTTTCGCGATCGAGATCGCCTGTCGGTTCGTCGGCGACGATCAGCTCGGGATCCGTGACGATGGCACGCGCGATCGCGACGCGTTGCTCCTGCCCACCCGAGAGCTGGTTCGGAAAGTGCTCCGAACGCCCCTCGAGGCCGACAATGCGCAGCGCGGTCGCGGCGCGCTTACGG